>JAOZHR010000010.1 GCA_026014805.1 Candidatus Bathyarchaeota archaeon
ACTGGAACCTACTGATCCGGGATGAGAAGGTTTCTGGAATTATCGATTTTGGTGATATAGTTTATTCACCTTTGATTAATGAATTAGCAATCGCCATTACCTATGCCATTTTGGGAAAATCTAAACCCACAGAATGGGCTTGTCATATGATAAAAGCATATAATGAAATATTGCCATTAGAAAAGAAAGAACTTGAACTACTCTATTACCTAATTGCAGCCCGTTTATGCACAAGTGTATGCAACTCGGCTTACAACAAGATTCAAAACCCTGATAACAAATACATCATCGTTAGTGAAAGGCCTGCATGGGAAATGTTAGAGAAATGGATTTCCATCAGCCCTATTCAGGCGACAAACGAATTCAAAAGGTCAGCAGGTCTAAAGGCAAAGGTCTACCTGGATACTGAAACAGACTTGAAAAGAAGATGGAGGTACATCAGCAAGTCGCTTTCGGTAAGCTATTCACAGCCTATTAAGATGGTGAAAGCTGCATTCCAATATATGTACGATGCCAGTGGCAAAACCTATCTTGATGCCCGAAACAACATACCTCATGTAGGTCACTGCCACCCCAAAGTGGTTCAAGCCGGTCAAAGGCAGATGGCTTTACTGAACACAAATACCCGCTACCTATATGATCAACTGAATGATTATGCGGAACAGTTGCTCGCAAAATTTCCTGAGCCACTAAATAAGGTGTTTTTCGTAAACTCTGGCAGTGCAGCAAGTGACCTTGCCATCCGTTTAGCCTACACACATACTCGTTACCAAAAGATTATGGCTGTTGAACATGGCTATCATGGTAACACAAAAATAGGTATTGACATTAGTCCTTACAAATTCGAAGGTAAAGGAGGTGAAGGCCCAGCCTCTTACATCCTCAAGGCGCCTATTCCTGACACTTATAGAGGACCATACAAGAACAATGACGGGGAAGCAGGAAAACTGTACGCACATGAGGCAATCAATCTTCTTAATAAGAGTGGCAAAGATGTTGCCGCATTTATCTGTGAACCGGTGATTGGTTGTGGCGGTCAAGTGCCACTACCCAAAGGCTATTTGAAGGGAGTTTACCGTGCCATCAGGGCACAGGGGGGTGTATGTATATCCGATGAGGTTCAAACAGGATTTGGACGCTTGGGAGAACACTTCTGGGGTTTTCAAATGCAAGGTGTCGTGCCAGACATTGTGGTTCTTGGCAAGCCTATGGGTAATGGTCATCCACTTGCTGCTGTGGTCTCGACCGATGATGTAGCACGATCTTTTGAAAATGGTATAGAATTCTTCAGTTCGTATGGTGGAAATCCAGTATCCTGTGCTATTGGCCTAGCTGTTCTTGAAGTAATCGAAGAGGAAGAATTGCAGAAAAATGCCTTGGAAACGGGTAGCTACCTGAAGCAGAAATTAAGTGCTCTCATAAAGAGTTATCCTGAAATAGGAGATATTAGAGGCTTCGGATTTTTCTTGGGCATTGAGTTTGTTAAGGATCGAGATACATTGGAACCACACACGAAGTTAGCAGGATATGTGAAGAATCGATTTAGAGAAAATGAAATTTTGGTGGATACAGATGGTCCTCACGAAAACGTAATCAAGATCAAACCACCCATGTGCTTCAACAAAAGGAATGCGCAACAGTTGATTGATGAATTAGAAAAAGTACTCGATACATATCCTAACAATAACTAAAAGCGTTAAAACGACTTGTGTGCCTAGATTTACAAATTATGATTCGCGTGTGACATGCGTAAGTCCAGATTTATCTGGCGCGCGCATGACTTCGATTAGACATTGCTTCTAGTCTGTGTCCCAGCACACAATAAAATCGCATTTTTCCTCTGGATGCCCATGCCTCTCATAGTCTGAGCTTCTATACTCAAACTCCATCTTGACGAGGGGACCTCTCTCGCTTTTGTGATGCCTGCGTGTGCAAATCTTGTCTTTTTCACTCTGTGATTGCGAATCGAACTCTAGTCGGAATCTCTATAACCGCAACTGAGCATACAGCAAGTATATGCGCATTGACAAGTGAAGGCTGTGGTGACGAACAATAGAATCGAGAAGCTTTGGAAGCAGAGTGTAGATACTGTCCCTTTCATAGACCCTGAGAGGGCTGTACTTATTACAGATTTCTACCGAAGCGAATTTGCTAAGGGCCTGTCTGGGCCAGTTCTCCGAGCCCTAGCCTACAAACGTGTTTTGGAACACAAGACCTTGTACATAGAAGAGGGAGAGCTGCTAGTGGGAGAGAAGGGCAGAAGTCCAAGAGCTGTCCCCACATACCCCGAGTTGTGTTGCCATTCTCTTCAGGATCTGGATATACTTGAGTCACGCTCCGTGACACCTTATCGTGTTAGTAGGAAGACTAGAAAGATCTATGAGGAATATGTAATTCCCTTCTGGAATGGCAGGGATCTGAGAAGCAGGGTATTTCGCTCTGTGCCCGAGGAGTGGAAGAGGGCTTTCAGAGCGGGCGTTTTCACTGAGTTCATGGAGCAGAGATCACCCGGACATGCAATAATGGATGACAAGATATATCGCCTGGGATTGACCGATTTCAAGAGGCTGATAGAGGAACGCCGGAAAAGGCTGGATTTTGTGAATGACCCTAGTTCCTACGATAAGGAACAAGAGCTGCAGGCCATGGAGATATGCTGTGACGCAGTCGTCAGCTTCGCATCCAGACATGCTCAACTGGCAAAGGCGATGGCGAGAAAAGAGAGAAACCCCAAGAGGAGAAGAGAACTCAAAAAAATCACTGAAGTGTGCAGCAGGGTTCCGGCGTATGCTCCCCGAACCTTTTGGGAAGCACTACAGATGTACTGGTTTGTCCATCTCGGTGTCACCTTGGAGGTTAACACTTGGGATTCCTTCAATCCAGGAAGACTGGATCTCAACCTGTACCCCTTCTACAGAAGGGACATAGAAGAAGGTCGACTGACCAGAGATGAGGCAAAAGAGCTGCTGAAGTGCTTCTGGATCAAGTTCTCCAACCAACCAGCCCCGCCGAAAGTAGATGTGACAATGGAGCAGAGTGCAACATACCAGGACTTCGCCACCCCCAACCTAGGAGGAGTTGACAAGTATGGGAACGATGCAGTTAACGAGCTCTCTTATCTAGTCCTTGAGGTTGAAGACGAACTTCGAGTCATGCAACCAAACACCTGCGTTCAAATAAGCAGCAGAAACCCGGATAGGTTTCTGGAGAAGGCTCTCAAGATAATCAGAACAGGGCACCCTAAACCTTCGATATTCAACACAGACATAATAACACAAGAGCAACTCCGCCAGGGCAAAACCATAGAGGAAGCCAGACTGGGCGGCCCAAGCGGCTGCGTGACCATAAGCGCTTTCGGAAAGGAAACCACGGTGCTAACGGGCTACCTGAATTGGGTGAAAATCCTTGAGATTACACTGAACAATGGGGTGGATCCGCGAACAAAGGAAAGAATCGGCATTGAAACAGGGAACCCTGCAGGTTTCCAGTCCTTCGATGAAGTCATTGAAGCCTACAAGAAACAACTGAAGCACATTGTGGACCTCAAGATAGCGGGTAATAACATAATCGAAAGAATCTTCGCAAAACACATGCCTGTGCCCTTCCAATCCGTGCTCATCGACAACTGCATCGAGACCGGCAAGGACTACAATGACGGCGGCGCAAAATACAACACGAGTTACATACAGGGAACAGGACTGGGCACCCTCACTGACTGTCTCACGGCAATCAAATATCATGCTTTTGACCGAAAAGACATTGATTTCAAAAAGCTCCTGAAAGCATGTAGAGACAACTTCAAAGGCAGATACGAGATAATCCGTCAGATTCTTCTCAACAAGACCCCGAAGTATGGCAACGACGACGACTATGCAGATAGTATCGCAAGGGAACTCGTTGAAATCTACTTTGAAGCGGTGGATGGCAGGCCCAACACAAGAGGAGGAAAGTACAGGATAAACTTGCTCCCGACAACGGTCCACATCTATTTCGGGAAACTGTGTGGTGCCACTCCCGACGGCAGAAAGGCTGAACAGCCCATATCAGAGGGTGTTTCGCCGACTCAAGGGGCAGACAGGGAAGGACCAACAGCAGTCATGAAATCAGTGACTAAATGGGACCATACGAAAACAGGGGGCACTCTCCTAAACATGAAATTCTCACCGCAGGTACTAAAAACCGAGGAAGACCTTCAGAAGATCGTGTGCCTCATCCGAACATTCTTCAGGCTTGGTGGGCACCACGTTCAGTTCAACATAGTTGACAAGGAAACGCTCCGCGACGCCCAACGCGACCCTGAAAGCTACAGAAATCTTCTTGTGCGTGTGGCCGGCTACAGCGACTTTTTCGTAGGCCTACACAAGGAACTTCAAGATGAAATCATATCAAGAACAGAACACAGACTATAGAAGAAACAAGGTGGTCTAAGGTTTGAGCATAAGCTTCCCGTAAAACGTAGCTCCACAAACTATGAAGCAGGGTGAATGGATATGGCTGAAGGACTAATCTTCGACATCAAAAGATATGCCATACACGATGGCCCCGGCATACGCACAACAGTGTTCTTCAAAGGGTGCCCTCTCTCCTGTTGGTGGTGCCATAACCCCGAGGGACAATCCTTCAGCCCGGAACTCATGGTTTGGCCAGACAGATGCTTAAAATGTCGGACATGCATATCAGCTTGCCCCAATTCAGCGATCTCCATTTCGAATAGCTCAATTGTCATTGAACGTGGAAAATGCGAAGTCTGCGGCGTTTGCGCTGCGAAATGCTCTGCAAATGCAAGGGAGATCGTGGGGAAAACAGTGTCAGCAGAAGAGGTGATGGCGGAAGTTGAGAAGGACCGCGCATTCTACGGAGAATCTGGTGGCTTGACCGCGTCTGGCGGTGAACCACTCGCTCAACCTGTCTTTCTGCACGTCCTCTTGAACAGATGTAAGGAAACAGGCATCCACACGACAGTGTACACAAGTGGCTACATGGAGAGGAAAACCTTGGCCAAGATTAGCAGTAAGGTAGATCTGTTCCTCTACGACCTGAAAATGATGGACCCCAAAAAACACAAACTGCATACAGGGGTCTCCAACAAGCCAATTATCGAGAACCTGAAAATGCTAGACAAGCTTGGCAAGCAGATAATCATTCGCTTTCCACTAATCCCCAGCGTCAATAGCACCAAAGCCAACATAAGCACTATGTGCGAGCTAGTCTCCGGATTGAGAAATATCAGAAGGATCAGCGTCCTTCCGTACCATAAACTTGGAGTTGACAAAGCCAAGAGACTAGGTAAAGAGGTAAGGATTTTTGCAAAACCATCGGATAGAATGCTGGATCAAAGCCTGAGACTAATCAAGAGTTATGGCTTCGTCGTCAACGTAGGAGGATAAATACGCATGCACAACACGCATGCGAAAAAACAGTGAGGATTCATTGAAGAGTGGGGGGGGGGGATTTGAACCCACCCCACACACACCCACACACACCGCTTGCTCTTCACATTCTAGCAATCATAGCGCTGGCAAAGCAGAGAATAGAAACACATTCTTATTGTGAAGACATTCCCTGTAAACACTCCTTCTAAAGTTTGTTCCTTAGATACTCAGAGCATATGCACATAAAGTGATAACTTCAAATCGCAAATAAACGAGTATACAACTCCTATAAACTCGTGAGGTAGTTATCATGGCAAACCAAAGGCAGACCAATAACCCTTACAACTTATGTAGTTGGCGACCGATTTCCGAGTGCAAGAATTGTACCATCACTGACTGCTTGAAATGTCGCTATAACCTAGGAGATCTACTTCATTTTGTGGGTCTATCTCTTTCTTTTGTGTTCCCGGCTCTTATTGGAATAATATTAGGTGGATATGGCTTGTATCTTTTAGGTTGGTTGGCGTTAGCAATAGTCTTTTTCGGCTTCTGGGAGATACGTATCCTTTGTAGTCATTGCCCTTATTATGCTGAAAAAAGCGTCATCCTACATTGCATCGCCAATTATGGCTGCCCTAAGTTTTGGAAATACCACCCTGAACCGATTAGCAATTCAGAGAAAATTCAGCTTTTAATTGGTTTTATCGTAATTTGCGGTTATCCTTTTCCATTATTGGTTCTCGGTGAACAATTCATTTTACTGAGTCTCACCGTATGGGGTTTAATTATGTTTTTTTGGACTTTACAAAAGTACACATGTTCTAAATGTGTCAATTTTTCTTGTCTTTTGAACCGAGTACCCAAGGAGGTTGTTGATGAGTATCTCAAGCGCAATCCCGTGATGAGGAAGGCATGGGAAGAAATTGGTTGGGAGTTAGATGTAGAATACGAGTCTGCCCTATAGGTAGATTTAATTCCTCCCTACTGTGGAGATATCTCCCGCGATTCCCCTCTTTTTCTATCTTGTCCTCTCCTCTTGTGAGGAAAAGTTCTTCTTCACTAGGATTGGGATCAGCAAGCCGTATGCTGAGATGAATATCAGTGGTGTGTGAAGGACCAGGTTCCACAGGGTGTATCCAGGCATCATGAAGAACGACATGGCGTTAAATAGACCGATTAACAACCCAACGAAACTTGTGACTCTAAGTAGAAAGATGTTGACCCTTGGATAAATCAATGTCAAAACGGCTACGATGAGTGGTGTTGTGGGACAGTACATCACTCCAAAAGAAGATGTGAGCAGCAGCAAGGGATTGAAGTCTGGGCTCAGCTCAGCGTTTATCGGAGACCAAAAAGCCAGAAAGACAAAAGGTAACACCCAGTATCTCCAAGCAGGTAACTTTTGAAAAACATACTCGTTGAGAGGTTTACAGGCTTCCCACATCCAGAACAGACCAACGATTAGAATGGAAACCAAGTTGCCAGTTAATACGACAAATCCGTAGTTCTCAGTTACAGCGATATGGTTGCCAAAAGCGAAGAACAGAAACAGAATTCCGAAGAATGCGTCAGCGATTCTGCCAACTCTTGATCCATATCGATACAAGGCAACAAGAAGTACAACGGTGATAACATGAATTGTTGGGCTGAGCCACAAGTACGCTGTGGAAGTTTGCTTGAAGACATCTCTAATCACTAGTGTGCTCTCTTCTTGAGTGAAAGGCACAGCAGCAAGAGTTGGAAGAAATGTGCACAATAGGAGCACTATTAGAACTAGCAAAGTCTTTCTGCTTTCTTTCATAAGCCCATCTAGACAACCATAACTACTTTAGGTTTGCTCACTTTTTCCATATGTTAGAAAACCCCTCTACCAAATAGCCAACTACCTCTTCGCCATCAGCAAAATAGATGACAAAGAGCTTACAGCCCTAGAGGAAATAAACAAAAAAAGAAGGAAGTTCGTACATCGAAAAGAAGATGAAGAATTCCTACGCGGCGCTGAAGCTAAAGAAAAGTACGAAGCTCTTGCGAAGGAGACAATAAGGATTCTAAAAGAGAAACTCAAGGTTGTAAGGCTACGCATAAGTAAATGAAGCATCAATTAAGGTGTGTATTTGAAGGGGTGCTTCGACCGGTCTTTATTCTCCGTAACCTCATCTGCCGATGGTCTTCCCTCAACGGCTCTTCGAATAGCGTGCCGCATAGCCTTGTAATTATTAATGTACACTCTTTGCCGATTAACCGCTGACGGATGTACGAAAACGTTCGCAATAATAATCAAATCCTCCGCAGCCCCTTTTGGAATGCTGCCATCCGCCAAACTGTCCGCGACTGCTTTAGCCACGCCGGCCTGCGCCGGACCATAAATCATACTCGCCTGCCGCATGTTCTTAATCGTCACCGTGGGAACCATCAATGTAACAGGCTTTACCAAAACATTGGGCTCCAGAATAGCTACAAGCGCCTCATGTCCAGAAGTCGGATTCGCCTTAGCCCTCGCATATGCCTCACCCACAGGACCGTCTTTCTTGCCAATCATCAGGTCGATATGCGCCACTTCCGCATCCTTCCCAGCCAAAGCCTCACCCACACGCAGCTTGAAATCATGAATTACTTCAGGCATTACGTGAACAGCCGTAAACCTTTCTTCCAAAGCTTTCTCCTCAACCTCAAACGTAACTGGTTTAGCCTTTATCTTGCCAATCTTCTCCAAATCCAGCCGCAACTCCTCCCTCGCCTCATACGTAAGCTCACCGCCAACGCTAAGCGGCAATCTTACACGCCCAACCTTAATTCCTATCATGTTCAAAGCCTCCTTAGTGCCCACCGCGCCACTCTGAGCCGTAATCCTTGCGATTTTCTGAACCTTATACTGCAGCTCACGAGCCCTCTGTAAATCGCCCTTTTGTACGTTGTCGTAGATTTCAATCCAAATGTCAGGAATGAAGTTGGCGCTTGCTAGGATTGCTCCGCTGGCTCCAGCAGCCAAAGCCGCCATAACCACCTCGTCATGACCACACATCACGTTAATTTTGTCGCGAACCTTCTCTAAAACTGCCAAAATGAAGCTAAGTTGCCCGCTGCTGTCTTTGACGCCGACTATGTTGGGTATCTGCGCGAGGTCTTCCACCATCTGCCATGGCAAAGGTAGTCCGGTGCATTGAGGTATGTTGTAGAGGATTAAGGGTAAATCCACCTTAGACGCAATAGTGAAATAGTGCTCGTAAATTCCTCTGCTGGTAGGCTTTAAGTAGTAAGGTGTCACAATTAAAGCTGCGTCAGCACCCGCATCCTTTGCATACTTTGTCATCTCTAACGCTTGCTCGGTTCCGCTTGCTCCGGTACCTGCCACAACAGAAACTCTGCCGTTAACCGCGTCAACAACAACGTCAATAACACGCTTCCTTTCCTCGATAGTCATGTTTATGAACTCACCAGTAGTCCCACACGGAACAACACCGCTAACGCCAAGCTCAATACAGTGATTAACAAGCACACGAATTTGCTCTTCATCAACCTGCTTTCCATCATCAGTAAAAGGCGTCACTAAAGCAGGCATGATCCCTTTAGGTTCGAACATCAACTCCAACTCCTTTACAATTTATCGTGTTTTATATACATTTAAGTCCTTCACTCTACGTTGACCAGTGTAAATTGACATTGATTTCGCAGAGCTATTCTTATAAATACTACTCACATTATAACGCAACACAAAGCGCCACTAAAAGTCATTAGAAAACTTGGAGGAGCATGTGTTGAACAACCTCAAACAAAAATTGAGAATCAAGGAAGAAAACCTAAAGAAAATTAACGATTTCCTTCTGAAAGAAGACAACCCTCTTGTGGATAATTTACTGAAAATTATTGAAAAATATGGCAGTGTCGAAGAGATTAACCGAAAGGCTCGAGAAGCACGTAAACTCGAAAACCTCATGGGTCAACTAAAGGCAAAGAACTCGCCCTTTGTGAAAGATCTTGAGTGGCTTATTGAACAACGGGACAAAGATGCTTTTATCAGCATTCCCAATTATCGCAGGAAAATTCTAGGAGATAAAGCCGATTCTATGTCGTTCGATGAGTTATTTGCTGTCACCCTTGAAATCAGCGCGTGCAACTTTTTCCCTTGGGTTATAGAAGAAGCAAAAAAAGCCATTGCACAGCAGGACCTTATGCCCAGTCGCTTTATTCGCGTCCGTTCCATGAAAGAGCAAGTTGAAGACAATGAAATCTTGGCGTTTGCAGCAGCAATGCAGATTGTAGGCGCTTCGTACGTGGAAACGTTAGATACGAAGGGAACTCTGCCTGGACCTGACGGCTTGCCCATCAACGTTCACTTAGGTGGACCCGAGACTATCACCGGATATTTTGGCGGTGTCGGGATGCCAAACGAATACGCTTTGAAGTGGGTTGATGAATTTCTGCACTATTACACTGAATACGGCATTCGACAGGTGTTGAATATAAACATAGGAAGCGTAATGCTGGGATACTGGCTCCACAAGCTTGGAATCGACATCGAATTCAAGATTTCAGTATTTCTGGGCAACGACAATCCTTACTCTTGCTTCTGGACACTAATGACCGCTAAACTCTTCAGTCGTAACGATGGCACAAGCCCACTAATAGGCTTCAATCTTTCGAATGCCGTCAATAACGAGACAATTGAAATTTCAGCCTATATACGAAAAGATTTCGAATTTGAAGACATTGTGCGCATTGAACATCACATCGTAGAAACTTACAAGAGCATTGTCAGACAGCCATACAACCGACTTGACGAACTTCTGGAAATCGCAGACCATGTGAAGAACATTAGTGCCAAACATGAAGGCGGGTTGCTCGAAGTTGAGAAAGGCCGGGAACACCCGTCCGACGTCTTGGAATATTTTGTCCCCAAAAAGGACATTCTTGCGCAGAATTTGATGCCGAAACTAACAATTAATTATCTTGATAAGCATGACTCGATGAATAGAACTGCTAAAGCCCTCACCGAGCGAGGCTTAACCTTCATCGCCGCTCAGAAACTGCACAAGAAATAGATGGTACTGATGCTTACAGCGAAGCTTACCACGTTGTCGTCTTAGGACGCCTTACCATTAAGAGAATTGTTGTTACAACGAAGATTCCTGTAGTTATTATGAAGATGTACATCAAACCTGTTGAGTTATTCTCACCGATCTGCTGACCTTCCAACTGTTGATACTTCTGCTGTAAATCGGTATAGTTTACCTCCAATGCAGTATGGTTAGCCTGCAAGTCGTTACAGAAACTATTCAAAGCCTCATAATCTTGTCTCAACTCTTCGTAAGGTTTGTTTTGAATATACGTGGCGGCAAAGGCTTTAAGCTTATCAAATACTGATGGATCGCCTTCAATAGACCAATTATAGTCTACTTCACCGTAAAGCAAGCCAGGTAACGTGTCCTTTGGAATTAGCACCTCATATGAAGTTTCATTGAACTCCCCCAAATTGAGATGTGCATCTTCAAGAAACGCAGTGTTATCGAGTAGTGTTTCGTCTCGACTTTCCTTCAAGCTGAAAATATTTACTTGGATATAGTGGATGTGGATATTTGCCTGTGTAGCCTCTGCTCGTATTGTGATGTTTATGTTCTCTTCGCGCCAAGCTAGGGCGCTTGTTTCTATTTCTACAAGCAGACCTAGCGAATCAAGCGAGTAACATTTGTATTTCTCATCAGTTTCTGAGTATACGGGTGCGCTCACGCATATAGTTGTAAGAATCACTGTTGCTATCAGTAAAGATACTAATCGTTTAGTGTTCAATCTTTTTCCACCTTCTAGAAGCGCTTAGTGGGTTCTATCAAACAGTATTTAACGGTTTTCTAACATTATTTTGAAAAACTAAAACCGTTTCAAGCGTATTTTTAATTTTTGCTATCGAAAATCTGCTATTCCAATGCGCGTATAAAACGTTGGTATACATACAGGAAGTAAATAAGAGCAAATAAAGTCAGCACGACTTCAAACGACAAAATCAGCTGGTTATGCTCCACTGCGAAAAAGTAGCCTTGTGTAACAATGTCTGAGAAAACAAGAATCTGCAGAAATATGGCTCCTCCAATACAGCTAAATCCCAAACAGTGGACAAATTGCCGCAAACGTCGGTCAACTCTCACGCTAAACAAGTCTATCAAAAATACAATAGCAAACCGCGTATCTTAAGGTTTACGAAACTCAGGATAAAATGTAACATAATAATTCCTTCTTTAGATTTTAAATAGCTACGACTCATTCTCTAAAGTGAAATCTTTTTTTCCTTCTTCTGTAAGCTTCACAGAATATTTGCTGAATAGTTTCCTGAACAGAGTTGGATGCTCCGTTCACCTTTCGCGGATAGAGGTACCCTGCAAAGTATTTCGTTTATTTGGAGAACGATAAGCCAAAGTCCAAAAAGACTTTAGTGTATTTATCTTGGAGAACAATTGTTGCCGCCTATCTCGTTGATTCCACCGAAAAAAGTTAGGGTTGCCTTATTCATTGCTTCTCTTTTTTCCCATTTTTTTGCAGATGTTTGCTATTATCAAAATAATATGAGGCAAGGTGAATACGCTGAAGACTTTTGTGTATTTTGCAGAAGCAGCCTTCTTTATGTTTTCTCTTCTTCCTCCCGCCTCTAAATAGCCTTCTACAAAAGAAGAAGCAATTATTCTGGCGGGTTCGCCAGAGTGAATTGGAAGAATGTAATGGCCTGAGTAGTAAAGGAACTCTGCAATGTCCCAAGGCTGGTTTCCGTTTCTTGTTGCTTGTTCAAGGTCCAAAAAGCATATTTCGCCGTCATCTGAAACAAGTATGTTTTCAGGCTTGCAGTCTCCGAGAGCTACACCCAACGAATGTATTTCTGCGATTTCTTTTCCAACTGCTTTAATAATTTCACTATTCTTTATTCTGCCTTCTTTTGATGATGAGGTAATTATTCGTTTCACTATTTCACCTAGTTTTTCTCCTTCGATATACTCTTCGAAAATCAAACGCTCTTTAAGACTGACGTAAAGAATGCGGGGAACAGCGACACCGTGTTTGCTAAGAAACCGGTTGATGGAGTACTCTCTTTCGAGCCGCGTTTTTCCAAGCATAGCGAATGATTGAGTACCTAGAGTCCAAAGGGTTAAGGGAAACCATTTGAGACCCAGCCAATCGTCGAACTTTTTCACTACTATCTTCTGTGTTTCATGATTTTTTTGAAGGCAAAGTAAGAAGACACTATTTAGAACGCCGCCCATTTCTTCAATTGTCATTTTTAACGCTTCTCCGCCAGGCACGGTCTTTCGTACGAAGTCTTGGATGTTTGTTTTATCGGAAAAAGGAACTGGCCCGAGAGGTGTGGGCATTAATAGATATTTTTCTGTTTCTTCTAGTTCTCTAAGTAATTTTTTTCCTGTTCTTCGATGAGAACTTCTTGCAAAGAAGCTTCGATCTTGTAGGAAAGCCGTTGTTATTTTTGAGGAAATGCTTTGAATATAGGGCAATAGAGCTTTTTGGATGGATATGGAGATGTTGGAAATTTTTGTTCTCTGGCGTTTTGTTGCTTCTATAAAATCTTTGTCAATTCTTATGTAGCCATTGGAAAACGCTATGTAGTTTTCTGTTTCTAATTCCCTTAGAGCTTTTAGGTAGCCATTCATGATAGAATTGACATTTTGTTTTCTCGTCTTTCTCTTGAACATGTTTAAGACGCTGTACTTTAAAGGTGGGAAAAGTCTCGCCCTTCTTCGTATAACTTCATACATGAAGTACTCTGGTTTAATGAGAAGCTCCACAGATAATTCGGGGTATTGCAGGATTATGCTTTTTAGGAGCTCCAACGCAAACCGTTTTTTCATTTTCACCTCCATTTCTTTTAAATAGGTGGGGTTTTTCCATGGTTTGTAAGGTACGGTGATTATTTCTGCAGTGAATTCGCCGAGTTTTCCATGTTCTATGTCGCTTTCGAAATCTTTTTGGTCGATTGCTAGAATAGAGAGATTGACATTGTTTACTTGTTTGGTCAAATTGCGTATCTTGGGAGAGTAGTTAGGTATTATTATTAAGGCGTTTATGCCCTTTTTTTTCTCGGCGCATCCGTATACTCTCGGACCATAAAAGCAAGCAGCAAAAATATCTTTAGAGCTTACAATCTCTTTGCACAGTTTTAGAATTTGTTCTTCTTCAACTGCCTTGTTGCTGACAAGTCTGGTCATTGCTGCCGCATAGAATATAAGATTTTTTCGTGCTTAAAAACTATCTTCAAAGTATAAATACGCCATTTTCTTAACAGCATTAAAGAGGTGATTGTGTGGCCAAAGAAGGTGAAACTGGAAAAGAGGCTTCAAATCTTCTTGAAAGAGTTGTGCGACTTGAAGTTAAAGTTGAGGAACTCACCAAACGCCTTGACAGCCTTTCAAACTACGCCAAAGAACTCTACAACTATCTACAAAAGATGAGATCATAAAAACAGCAAAAAGGTCGAGATAATGACGGAGATATCCTCCCCACGCACAGTGGTTCCAAACATAAAAAGTAGGCTTCGTTTTTCCAAGAATGTCGCGCATATAAATCTTATAAGGAAGGTCAAACGAAAAGAATAGCCAAGGTGAAGGAAATTGAGTTTGATAACGATATTACAAGCAGAATGGGAAGTCGCTGGGTTAGCTGGGATCTTGTGCATCATACCGGTCGTCTTCTTTCTCATAGCAATCCTACTATGCGTTTGGGTATACAGGGACGCTGAATCACGAGGAATGAACGGCGCGCTTTGGCTTATCATCGTTCTAATAACTGGCATCATCGGGCTAATCATATACCTAATCGTGAGAAAAGACAAGACTCCTAGTTCTCCAGTGCCTCCTAGTCCCCCTGCTTAGAAATATGACTAGAGTTTGTCCCAGTAACGGTTAAGGGTTAACGTTCTCATAGCGTAGAGCTACGATTGTTTTAAATTAGAGTATAATACCAACAACTATTTGTGTCACTATGCCACCCACCGAAGATATTTTTGTCGATATTTTCAATTCCATTGGCCACCTAGTATGTCATCAGATACCAAACCGAACGCTCATTATCGGCAACTACTATCTTCCAGTATGCGCCAGATGTACGGGTGCATACCTTGGTTTCTACTTAGGCTATCTTCTGCTGCCTATGCGTAGAGAAGAAGCATGTGGTCCCCCCAACCTCTGGGTCACACTTCTCATGCTTGCGCCAATTACAATTGATGCTATAACTCAATGGGTTGGCTTGAGAACAAGCACAAACGAGCTTAGGCTAATAACCGGACTATTGTTTGGATTGGCTCTGGCTCCGTTGCTGGTATATTCACTATCACAGATTCCAATGAGCAGAAAACTTCCTATTCTGCGGAATTTCCTTCCTGAGAGCGTTAGGTTTGATGATAAAGACTCTTGGCTTGGTGGTAAAGCTCTAGGACTTGGTTTGCTAATGGCTGTTGCTCTATTCTTTTTTATCAACTCAATCGTCGGATCTGCCAATTATCTTTTCTACTGGTTGTTGAGCCCTCTAATCATCATCTCTATCGCTTTGCACATTTTTCTTCTACCGATTTATCTAGTGATTTCGTTCTTTGCTCATGTAAGAAAGTAATTCAGCTCAGCACACTTGTACAAATGAGTCATTTTCGTTCAATTATCTTCATGTAGGCAAACGTGCCAGTCGTAGCAAAAACCATTGAGAAAACCACTAGATTTCTTATCATGTCAAACGTGAAAGGCGGGGTCCCTAGAAGAAACGATCTGATAAGGTCTGCGCCGCTGGTTAGAGGGTTAAGTTCAGCCAACATCACTATGGGCTGAGGCATCACACCTTCCGCTCCAAGCGTTTGGATAAGCGACAACGGATAAAAGATGCTGCTACAGAAAAACAGTACATAATAAACTAAGCCTCTTGCAGTAACGAATTTCTCAAAGCTCGTTGTGGAAACTGCTGTGGCTATGCTCAAACCTGAAATTCCAGTTGCCAACATGAAAAGGGCGAACAAAATTACAAGTAGCTGCAACAATGATGGAAAGCCAAGAAAAAGAAAAGTTGTCAAGAGCAGCGGCGACATGTACACCATTCCCCTCAATCCACCTGCAAGCAACCTGCCAATGGCGAGTTCCAAACGTGTAATGGGAAGGCTGAGCAGGTAATGGTGAATTTGGCGACGAACCTCCATATTTATTTCCCGACCAATCATGAAGGCTGAAGCAAATAAACCCACTATGGTGACGCCTGGGGCAAAAAAGTTGAAATAACTCGTGATTTCCTTCATTATTTCTTGGCTCACCATCTGATTGTACACTACCGCCATGACAAATAGATCGGCAAGATTCATGCTTATGAGACCGGCTAACCACCATTTGTAACGAAAGAAGTTTCTGAAATCATGTTCAATTACATGTAGAATCGCTTTCACCTATTGCCAACCTCCGCCCTCAAGGCGTCTCTCATAGACTGTAACGCTGATGAACACGAATGTGAAAAAGAATATGACCAAGCCAATTATCGCTGCTAACGGCATCGGATTCAAAGTTAAGTATTCTTCAATACCTTCAATACCTACACCCCAACGAAACAGATCAGAAGCAAAAGTAACTGGATTGAAAATTGTCAGAGATGCATATACTTGACTTGCGTCTTGAACGAAAACTTGAGGGTACATAGCTGTGCTAAGACGAATTATGAAGGCATTTATAACTCCCATGAGAATGTCAAAGCGGTCACCAGATTTCAATGCAACCGCAATCGTAATGCTCATCCCAGAAACGCCAAAAGCGAACAAGAAAAGGGCTGAAAGAGCGATTAGAAAGCTAAGCGGATTTGCCAACCCAATCACAAATAATGCTATCGCCATGAGCGGGCCCACAAAAATGAAGCTACGTATTCCACCACCAATCGATCTTCCCAACACAAGTTCTTTTCGGGAAACTGGAAGACTAAGCAGATACTCGAAAACACCATGTTCAGCCTCTTCAAAGATGTCATACCCAATAAACACAGAAGCTGAATACAACATCATTATTACGACTCCTGCAACATAATACTCAAAATAAATATCTGCTAACTCAGGCACAACCATGCGAGAGGCAATTAAGCCGAAGAAAGCGATTTGAGTTGCAAACCATATGGCTCGCAGGATTATAAGGAACTTGTACTGCAAGAACATCCGTAGATCTCTTTCAACAACGAATAACAATTTCTTCGTTTATTTTCACCCCGGAGGGCCCTTTTGCTCTGCTGCTTCAATGGTCAACCCTGTGTAATGCACAAACACGTCATCAAGTGATGGTTCGCTCATATTTATTGATAGAATTGGTAAGTCGTTTTTCATAAATAGCTTCATAATTTGAGGAACAACTTCTTCCACTTTATTCAAATGTACTCTCAAGTCGTTAGGCTTCAGTAATACTACGTCTACAACTTCTTGAAAACTTTTCAGCTCTTCCAAAGCATTTTGCGGTACTTCTTTTTCAAGCCGAATCTCAACTACATCGCCTCCTGGGATGCTGTCTTTCAACGTTTTAGGTGTGTCACACACTAGCAACTTACCTTTATGCATAATCCCAACACGATCAGAAAGCATGTCTGCCTCGTAGAGCTCGTTAGTAGCCAAAATTATCGTGGAGCCTTCGTCTCGAAGTTCTCGAATCATATTCCAAATCTTGTGCTTGCCAACAACATCTATTTGGGCGGTAGGTTCGTCAATGAAGGCTATTTTGGGTCTTTGAATTAGAATCTTAGCAACCTCAACGCGCTTTCTCATTCCGCCAGAAAGACCATGAACCTTTTTCTTTCTATAATCCCATATATTTACGTCTTCCAATACCTGCTTGACTCTTCTCTTCCGTTCTTGCGTTGAAAGACCACAGACCTTCGCATGCCAATTCAAAACATCCCATGGCGTGCTAACCCAGAGAAGTTTAGGCTCTTGAAAACAAATCCCAATAAGCTTCCGAACATCGTCCGGTCGCTTCTTAACGTCATATTCGCCTACAACTGCAGTGCCTTCGGTTGGCTTAATCACTGTTGTAAGCATGAGAACAGTGGTTGTTTTGCCTGCGCCATTTGGACCTAGCAATCCAAAGATTTCTCCATCCTCGATGCTCAAGTTTAGATGGTCCACTGCGACCAAGTCTGCGAAACGCTTTGTCAAATCAATTGTGCGAATAATAGGCACTGACATACCTTCGTTGATTTACAGGTTTTATTGGAACTAGAAGAAATGAAGCCCTCAATTGATAAACATATCGTAGAACCAAAACTTGCAATTAACTAGCGTTTTAGTAAACTGAACGCAGCATCTTGCGCCTTTTCCATAACCGCTTCTTCATCAAGCGTCTTCACTTCACGATTTTCCATCACTACTTCACCATCCACAATCACACTGTCAACATCGCATCCATGAGCAGAATAAACAAGACTCGCACACAAATCATGTAACGGCGTTAAATTTGGCTTCTTCAAATCAATCAAAATAATGTCTGCCCGCTTCCCAACCTCTAGTGAACCAACTTTTTCTTCAAGTCCCAAAGCTTTAGCTCCTTGGATGGTCGCCATTTCCAAAACTTCCCTACTAGGTAGAGCAGAAGGATCTCCAGAGATCGCCTTTTGAAGTAACGCGGCAACTTTCATGCTTTCAAACATGTCCAAACTGTTATTGCTTGCAGCCCCATCAGTGCCAAGACCAACAGTCACACCAGCATCCATCAACTCCTTAACTTTTGCCACGCCCTGAGCCAACTTCAGGTTCGAAACAGGATTATGCACCACCTTCACACCTCTCTTCGCCAAGATGGCCATATCTTCGTGTGTCAAATGAATGCAATGAGCCGCAAGCACATCATCAGCAAGAAAGCCCAACTTCTCTAAAAGTTCAACCTCTGAAGAACTGGACTCCCTTCCAATCTTTTCAGCCATCTCTTTTGACTCAGCTATATGAATGTGAATTCCTACGTCCACCTGCGAAGCTTTCTCCCGCACCTTCGCTAACAACTCCTCACTACATGTAGAAACCGTGTGCGGTCCTAAAGACGTAGTTATTCGCCCATCAGCGTATCCTCGGTATCTCTTGGCAAATCCAACCGCCTCCTTTAACATCTTCTCGCTTCTTCCCCAGTCACTTACCTCAAGAATTCCCGAAGCTAACACAGCTCTTAATCCAGCCTTTTCCACAGCTTCGGCTACTTTGTGCTCACAAAAGTACATATCGGCAAAACAGGTCACTCCGTTCCTAATCATTTCCAGACAGCCCAGAAGAGAACCAGCATAAACATCTTGAGGTCGGAGTTTTGCCTCCAAAGGCCAAATGGTTTCACTAAGCCATGTCTTCAACGTTGCGTCTTCAGCTAAGCCTCGAAAAAGCGTCATAGCTAAGTGTGTGTGGCAGTTTATCAAACCGGGCATAGCAAGTTTTCCCTTCCCTTCAAGCACGTTTTCAGCCCTCAATTCGGGAGCAGAAACGGCATCCCCAACGTAAGATACAGCGCCATCCTTTACTGCAATCAACCCTTCCTTAACTATTCCCAGTCTGCTCATCGGCAAAATTGCACAATTCTTTATGATTAGGCCGACTTCCTCAGATCTCACCTTGCTCCAACCTTAATAACAGTTTTAGCTGATCAAAATACAATCAGTGGAGTGTTAAAAGATTATTTGCTCTGCTAACCATGAAGGTAAATAGTGAAAAGGGGACTCGCATAGCAGGGCGAAAGATTTGAGAGAAGGAAAATTACCCTTTAGCAGCAGGGTTCTTCATTGTTGAGCTTATTGGTCTTTGCAGAATGCCATTAACTAAATCTTTGCCCAGGCCTATATTGCTGATTTTGCGGCAGATATGATTCAACGAGTTTTCAGTGAAACTTAGAAGGTTTATTCCTTCATTTGTAAGATTGTAAACTTTCCTTGGTCTTTCGTTGCTAAGGTCCCAATGGCTTTTGATGTAGCCTTTCTTTTCCAGGCTGTTTAGGAGAGGATATATTGTGCTGGGACCGAAGTAGACTCCGAAGTTTTTGCGTATGCTTGAGATTATTTGGTATCCGTGCATCGGTTTGGCGTTTAGGAATTGAAGTATGACGAGGTCTAAGAGCCCCTTCATCAGTTTGTTTTGAACTTCTCTTTTTTGTTGTCCCATTTTTCCTTGCCTCTTGTAGATGCGTTGAACAGTTAGGTTGTTCATCACATATACAATATGTCTCTGAAGAGACATATCTCAAGACTTATTATACATTAAACAACAATATAAGGGTTAATGCGACTACAAGTCATAAAAGAGCATATTAACCCAGTATACTTATTCTAAAAACTGAATGATCGCTATAAGGGAAACCCATGAAAACGCTGAAATGTGAGTGCCTAAAACATGACATATGTGCCTGAAAGCTTCAAGAAGGGAATTGTTCGACGCATATTCAGAAACTTTCTCGATGTGATGGTTTTAAGACTGGTGCAGATCGAGCCGATGTGGGGATACAAGATTATCAAACGAGTGGAAGAGCAATATGAAATTACATTGCGCCACGGTGCACTATATCCTTTACTTAATAACCTAGAAAAGAAGGGATTTCTAAGAAGCAGAAAAGAGGCTAAAGGAGGGCGTGTAAGGAAAGTTTATGAAATAACGTCAAAGGGCATACAGCTAGTAGAAGCATACAACGAATTCTTGCAGAACCAACTAGCAAAACAGAAAAACAGCATAAGAGCATGACTATTTTAAAGACGTAAACTCAGATAAACTGCAGCTGGAGTTCAGAGTTTGCCATGAAAGAAAATGAAACAACATCCGAGAAAACGGGAGAAGAGCGTCTTGAAATGGTCAAAAAGCTATGTGAAAAAGAGGGGATGAAAGGGTGGAAACTAGCACAAGAGACAATGCTGAAGGAAAAAGCAGACAGTCCAAAACTTCAAGAAATCATTGAATACATGATGCTCAAGTACAAACCAGACTACTTCAGACCAGCACTCCTTTCTTTCTGTTGCAAAGCAGTGGGAGGAAATCCGAAGACTACGATTTCCACTGGGGCAGCCTTGACATTGTTCGCATGGGCCATTGGCATACATGACGACATAATTGACCAATCAAGGATGAAAAATAAACGTCCCACAGTTCTGGGAAAATTCGGCAAAGATCTTGCTTTGATTTTAAGTGATGTTCTCCTTTTTAAAGGCTTCACCCTGTTAAGAAAAACATTGGAATCAGAAATATCTGTTAAAAGAGTTATCCAAATTTTAGAAACAATCGAGAAAATATGGTTTGAGCAAAGCGCAGGAGAAACGCTTGAAATTCAATCCAGGGGATCAACAGATGTAACGTCCAAAGCATGTCTCGAAAAAATTCGAATGAGAGCGTCGGAAATGGAAGCGTACACTCGCATAGGCGGGATTCTCGGCGATGGATCAAAAAAACAAATAGAAGATTTGGGTGCCTATGGAAGACTCGTTGGCATGATGAGCATTCTAAGAAATGAGTTGATAGATATGTTAGAGTTTAACATGCTAAGGCATCGTATACGAAGAGAATCTTTGCCATTACCCATAATCTATACATTGCAAGACCAACGAATAAGACCCCAACTTATCTCACTTATCACAAAGTCAAAATTGACTAAAAGAGACTTGCGAAACATTTCAAAGCTCTCAGATCGTTCCGGTGGAATTGAATACATAGCAAACCTTATTGATAAAATGGCTCAAGAATCATACGTTTATGCTAAATCCTTTAAAAGTAAAGAGCTAAAAATAATTGGGTCATCGTCTCTTATAAGCTCGAAAGAGTGGAAGCCACTACTTTCAAACTAGATGTGTAAACCCCAGTCAGATATGGGCCTTGCTGGAACCTTCGGAGCCTTCTTCTTTCTCGCCATTTTAATCCCGAACTGTATTTGTGTAGAACTGTTTATTTAAGCCTTTTGTTCTACACGTGAACACTATTAGAATCTGAATCCTTGATGTGTATTTTCAGTTCTTAACTTTAATTTAAGCGATGAGTTCAAGATAGACTCGTAAATTACTTACGTAGTGCAAATGATGCCCTTCCAATTTGGAAAAAACCACAGTTTCACAAGACATCATATCATAGCTCTGCTTCTTTTGTTTAACTCATTTTCTTGGTATTTTCTAGGATTATTAATGGTCGACAAACTCGCTAGCGTTGCCGCTGAGAACAGCCTTACAAATCTTTACTTGAGGTCAGCTTTTCCTCTTTCCATAATTGTGTCCGCTTTGATCGGGTCAATTTTTTGGTTAAGAGCTCGAAAAACCAGTTTCTTTTACATCTGGTTGTTTTTTGGAACCATTGCTTCGCTATTTCCAGCAGTTCCAATTGGCAACTCATTTGCCGGCGCAATTATCGTCATTGTTGTATTGGGCATCTCATTGGGATTTGGCATGCCCTCACTCTTACGTTCTTTTACAGAATCTGTACCTATTGAAAACCGAGGAACGATAGGGGGGCTCACGTTCTTTATGGTTACAGCTAGCGCGCCTTTTGTTATAGTAACTATGTCGATGTTGGATCTAGTACAAAGCGCGATGTTCTTCGCAATTTGGAGGAGTTGGAGCATACCCATACTACTCGCATTCCCAAAGAAAAGTAAATCCCAGCTTCATTATGAAAGGAAAACATCTTTTCTTAGCATATTTAATAATAAGGCCTTTATCTTGTATTTTCTGGCGTGGCTTATGTTCTCTATGGTAGACGGCTTTGAGGCTCGTATCACATTCCTGCACAAAGAGGAACTTGGTTTTGCTATGAATATTGTCGAGCCTATCTTTGCAGGATTTTCGGCGCTAATCGGAGGAGTAGTAGCTGATCGTATAGGACGAAAAAGAGTAATAGTCTTTGGTTTTGTATCATTGGGTATTGCCTATGCGATCCTAGGAATAGCTTCACAGCTATGGATCTCATGGTTTTTGTATTTTGCTATAGATGGTATTGCAATTGGATTATTGTGGATGATGTTTACGATAGTAATCTGGGGAGAACTGTCAAGAGTCAATACTGAAAAATATTATGCTGTTGGAGAGGCTCCATTCTTTTTGACTATGATATCTTCTCTGCTTGTTGCCCCTTATGTTGCGTTGATTCCTGAAACCAGCGCGTTTTCTTTGGCTGCGTTCTTTCTCTTCATAGCAGTAATACCTCTATTATATGTACGAGAAACTTTACCTGAAAAGAAAATTCAACAACGCCAACTCGAGATATATACTGAAGAAGCTCTCAAACTGAGACAAAAAGTTGAACAGAAATCAAAGTAACACTACCTCCAATCCTCATCAATACACCAAGTTGTTCTATACTAAAAAGTCTACATCTAGCATCTATTGCTGCTTGTAAGCATAAATGCACACATCACGATAAAATCTCAACAAATAACTAGTGAGTGTGCAGCAAACACGTTTTCCATGAGCTACTTATATTCTAGGGTCTATTAACCGCCAATTTGAAGCTCATAGCAAAGAGTCTAATCTAGAGTCACACACACACACTGCGAAAATTATTCTGGGAAATCTTTGAGCCTTTTCTTCACAATCTCGCTAACAAGCCCAGCTTTGACTCTGCCCCGCACCCTTTTCATCACCAAACCCATAAGTAACCCGAAAGCTTTTTCTCCACGCTGTACCAGAAGACCCCGATTCTCCTCAATTAGGCTAGCAACAATTCTTTCAAGTTCAATTTGCGAAAGTATATCCAAACCTAGAACGTCAACAGCCTCAATCACCTTTGCCCCTTCATGCTTCGACAGCCAAACAATTATATCTGAAGTAGCTTCCTTTGCAACTTCGCCTAAACCCATCAGATAAAACAACTCGAGAAGTTGCTCGTCAGACACATTCCCAACTTCCACACCGTCACGCTTCAAAGCTTTTAATGTCTCAGTCAAAACAACAGCAACTAATTTAGGTGAAGCGTTTGTGGTTTTCACAATCGTGTCAAAAAGTCTCTGTTTCCTTGATCTCTCTAATTGATCAATTAGTTTGTCACTTAATTTTAGAATTTCCTTCAGCTCGATTCTATATACTTTAGGTAATTTCGGAAGATGAGAGAATAATCGAACTATGTAAATTTTGGCTATTTGGATGGGGGGTACATCAGTTTCTGGGTACATGCGAGCGGCGCCAGGCCTAGGTCGCATATAGCGAGTTGATCCATCTGGTTTTGCAGCACGGGTTTCCTGCGGTACTTCCTTCAAGGTTTCCTTTGCCCGCTCGTTTACTGCCCTCAAAGCATCAGACGCGTTTTCTAAAAAATCCGCAACAAAAACTACAGCATCGCCTGACTTTACATTCATGACGCGTTTTAACTTGTCAAGTTCTTCTGCCGTGATTCCATAAGCAGGCAACTCGTCTGTGTGGAAGATGCCGCCTACGCGCCCCCAAAAACGAGCCCTATCTGCCATCTCTGTTCCTAACCTAACGCCGGGTATCAATTCTTTCTTCAAGAGGCCTTCAAATTTTGGCAATTTAACAGCTAGAACTCTCTTGTTTCTCTCTGCAGCAACACAAATGACTTTGCATTTAGTGGTCACGAAAACATGTGTTACATCTACAAACTCGTCCTTGATGTCTTCTTCTCCAACTCCACGCTTCGCCAATTCATCTCTTATTTTTAGAAGATTAAGCTGCCGCTGAACCTCGTTCTCAACAACCAAAGAAACAAGCTCAAGCTCCTGCACTCCTTTGACCTCCACAAGGCCACCGTCGCGAATGGAAATGTTCAGGTCTTGGCGTATAGTGCCCAAGCCCCTTTTCACCTTGCCCGTTGCTCGTAGAATCTGCCCTATAGCCAGCGCAACCTCTTCCGCTTCTTGAGGCGTATAAATAACCGGAGCGGTTGCAACCTCTACAAGAGGAATGCAAAGACGGTCAATACGATATCGAAGGATATTATTATCTTCGCCCATCTTTCGAGCTGCATCTTCTTCAAGGCCCACGTGCTGAATTGGAATAGTCTTCTTGGTTTCAACCTTACCGTTAAAGGCTACTACACAGGTGCGCTGGAAACCAGTGGTGTTTGAGCCGTCTATGACGGTTTTTCGCATGATATGAATTTCATCAATAGGCTTCGCCTTCAGCATAAGTGAAATGATGAGCGCTGTTTCTAGAGCTTCACGATTCAAGTCGTGAGGTGGTTCTTCATCCATCTCCACAAGGCATGTCGTGTCCTTGTTAGCCTCATAGAGAATTCTAACACCTTTCTGAAACTCGAAAAAAGCAGCTGGGTCGACTTGTCCGAGCTCGCCTTGTGTTGGACGCAGTCTTCGCAGAAAAGTGATTTCGGGTTCTTCTTTGAAAAGCTCAGTTTTGCAGCTGCAAAAAAGTTTCTTTTCGGAGTTTAACTGTTGGTGTATCTCTAAGCCTACTTTCAAGCCTATCTTCTTGTAATCAATAGTCGTCACATTTTTTCCCTTCTTCAAGCATTGTTCGGCTGGAAAATTCATTGGCGACGTTTTCTGTAAGGAGTTTCTTTGCTTCTTTAACATCCTGTGTTTGTCCCAGCACCCACATTATTTTTACAAGCGCTGTTTCAGGCAACATGTCGTCGAGGGGGATTACACCAATTCTTAAAAGATCTCTTCCTGTGTCGTAGACGTTCATGTTTACCCGTCCCCAGACGCATTGAGAGGTCATGCCCACGATTATATTTTCTGCGATCGCCTTTTTTATTGCAGAGAAGCAATAGTTACCTACGTGCCCCAAACCAGTTCCTTCCAAAACGATACCCTTGAAGCCTTTGTCAACATGCCACTCGACAACACTTGCGTTCATACTAGGATAGAATTTTATGAGGGCAACTTTTTCTTTGAACACCGACTTCAAAGTCAACTTATGTTTAGAATTCCGTTCATGATAATTTTTAGTTAGCATTCTAATTTTGCCACCTTCAAACCTAGCTATCGGCAATGTGTTTATTGACTTGAAGGCATCACGGCGGCTGGTGTGACATTTTCTCACCTTAGTCCCGCGGTGAAAAACAATTGACTTGTCAGAAACCGTTTCGTGCATGGCAACAACAACTTCCGCGAAAGGTGCGTCTGCTGCAGCTTTTACTGCTCCAATTAGGTTTGTTGCAGCGTCAGAACTTGGCCTGTCTGCGGAGCGCTGAGAGCCTACTAGAACCACGGGCACAGGCAAGTTTTGAAGCGCAAAGCTTAGTGCAGCTGCAGTGTAGCCCATTGTGTCGGTTCCGTGGGCTATAACGACTCCTGCAACGCCGTTTTCAATGTGGTTGGCAACGTGTCTTGCGGTTTGTGACCAGTGTTTAGGGGTGATATTTTCGCTGAATATGCTGGAGAGGATTTCTGCGTTTATTGTGGCTATGTAGGAAAGTTCTGGGACGACATTGTAGAGGTCGTTTGCGGTGAGTGCAGGTCTTACTCCGCCTGTTCTGTAGTCTACTCTGCTTGCGATTGTGCCTCCCGTGCTGAGAATGGTTACTATAGGCAAGCCTGGTTTTTGTTTAGGGGGAGGTGGAGTTGAAAATGTAGGTTTCGCTCCC
Source organism: Candidatus Bathyarchaeota archaeon (assembly GCA_026014805.1). Taxonomy (NCBI): domain Archaea; kingdom Thermoproteati; phylum Candidatus Bathyarchaeota; species Candidatus Bathyarchaeota archaeon. The sequence goes on from JAOZHR010000010.1 coordinate 25,858, forward strand.
GTTCCGATTTTTTCGATCTTTGTTTCTTGATTTACTAGGATCCCAATGTTGTAGCCGTTTTTCAGCTTAAGTACTATGTGTTTATCGTCACCAAATTCTGACCGTGGAATAAGTACGCCTTCGAATGTTTCTTCGTCCTTCAAAACACGAATAAGGTCCCCAATCTCTGCTCTAACTTCTTTCAACATTTTCAGCGCTTTGCCTTTATAACCTGGAAACTTTTCGCTCAACTTTCCTACTTCTCCAATATTTTAGACATGTAGGGACCGTCGTATTTGTAGCCGAAACGCATATAGTATCTCTTTGTTCCTAAAGCACTTATAACTACAACTTTTTGCTTATCATACTCTTCCTCCGAAAGTCTTTCCGCCTCGGATAGCAGAATAGCTCCATAGCCTTTATGTTGCCACGCTTTAGCTATGTGCTTCCCAACTGGAACAAGAGAGCCATACACATGGAGTTCACGCACAATCGAAGATGGCTCTGCCACTATTTCCGGACGATGGGCGTCTTCTGAAGGTATACGTAGTCGTAGATATCCCACTAGAACGTCATTACCAGGGTCTTCGGCAGAAATGAACAGATCGACTCCCCCTGAAGCCTTCTCTCTCATCGAAAAGATTTGGACGTTTTCTGGATCGGGTTCAACTTTGTCTTTAAGCCATCGATGCCCAACCTCACGACACCTTATGCAACAACACCGCAATCCCTCTTGCTCTAGTTTTTCTAAAACAAGCTGTCTAAGATTGCTCTTCTTAACTCCCGCTTCCACCAAATAGGCTGGAATATCCCGCTGAATCCGCATAATACGAACCCAGCGAGGCACAAACTTCTTTATCTTAGCTATGAGCTGAACCGCTTCTTCCGTAGAGTATGGGGTGTATTCATTATTCTTCCACCATTCATAAGCCATAGTACCTTTCAGAACAAGACATGGATAAATCTTAATCATGTCGGGCTTGAAATCCGCGTTGGTAAAAACCGTTTCAAATCCTTCCAAATCCCTTTCAAAACTGGACCCGGGCAAACCTGGCATAAGATGATAGAGCACCTTTAATCCAGAGTCTTTTAGCGTGCGTGTTGCTTCAATTACATCTTTGATCGTGTGACCTCGTTTGACATGGTGATAGATGTCGTCATAAACGTTTTGCACTCCAAGCTCTACACGAGTAACACCCATGGAAAGCATGTGATCTACATGTTTTCTCTTAGCCCAGTCAGGTCTGGTTTCAATGGTGATGCCCACATTATGAATCCTGCTGGTCTCTGCAAGTTTTTTAGCCTCCTCAAGGCTCCGCGTTTCAGTCCCTATCAGTGCATCTAGGCATCCATTAACGAACCCTTCCTGATAGTCTGTAGGCGTACTTGGAAACGTGCCTCCCATAATTATTAGCTCCACCTTGTCAACCACATGACCAATCGCTTCTAGCTGAATCATGCGACTCCTGACTTGCATGTATGGGTCATATTGGTTTTGCATTCCTCTCATAGTGGCTGGCTCATGACCCGTATAGCTTTGCGGAACTCCTTGAGAAGGCCCTCCTGGACAATAGGCGCATGGAGCATCGTGAGGACAGGGCCACGGTTTCGTCATCACAGCGATTATTGTCACGCCGGAGATGGTTCGGGTGGCTTTCCTTCTCAGCACAGGCAGAAGTCTTCGCTTTTCACGTGGGTTTAGACATTGGATCAGTTCCGAGTTAGGAATAACACAAGCCAAGCCTTGCTTGCCAGCAATTTTCACTTTGATTATGTTAACGTCGTCTTTTGTGGGTTGAGGAATCTGCATCAAGGATTCGATGATCTCCCGGCAAGCTTCTCTATTCATGATAATCTCATCTGATTATGCGGTTGTCCTTTAAAATAAAGATGTAGCTACCTAGTTACTGCTTTCCGGTGTACACGATTTTGCCGCCGACGATTGTCATCTCCGCCTTTACGTTTCTAATTTGTTCAGGTGTAATTTTGTGAGGATCTTCTGAAAGTACCACCAAGTCGGCAAGTTTGCCTTTCTCTATGGACCCCTTAACGTCTTCTTCGAAGGAGCCATAGGCAGCATTAATAGTATATAGACATAAAGCCTCGTCGACAGTTAATCGTTCTTGTGGAAACTTTTCTCTTGCAACTGCAGCATAAATTCCTAAAATCGGGCTCACAGGTTCTACTGGAGCGTCAGAACCTCCCATCGTAATTACACCTCCTTTTAGGAGGCTTTTGAACGCATAAGTCCATCTAGCTCTGGTTTCCCCTAAGCGATCTGTTATCCAAAAGTCAGAAACTACAAAATGAGGTTGCACAGATGCTATAACGCTGAGTTCTTTCATTTTCTTTATTGATTTTGGATTAAGAACAGAAACATGTTCCAATCGGTGACGATGATTCTCTTTCGGTGTCTTTCTAAGCACTTCCTCAAAGATTTTCAACACTATTTCAACTGTTCTGTCACCTATTGTGTGGATAGCTAACTGCAGATTTGCTTTATGCGCTTTTTCTACGAATTTCTCTAGTTGTTTTTGCGAGTAAAGCAGCATTCCTTCAGTTTTCGGCGCATCCTCATAAGGTCGTCTTAATGCTGCGGTTCTTGCCCCCAGAGAGCCATCTGCCAATATTTTGATACTGCCAATCTTAATCTTGTCGCTGCCAAATCCTGTTGATAAACCTAACTCGGCAAGGTTGTCAAGATACCCCACAGGTATTAACAAGTAGATACGCAGTGGCAGCATATTGCGATTGCTCAATTTTTGAAGCACACGCATCTCGTTTGCTGAGTTGATTATCCAATGAGCAGTGGTTATGCCTTCCTCAACCATTCTTTGACAAGCTAATAAACATTTGTCTGCAAGGCCTTCTTCAGTGGATTTTGGCAAGATCTCATAAATGAGATTAAGAGCGTTTTCTCGTAGAATACCATTCAACTCGCCAGTCGTCGGGTCTCGGTCTATACGTCCACTCTTGGGAGGCTTGGTCTTTTTTGTGATTCCAGCAAGTTTAATAGCTTTTGAGTTAGCCACGCCAAGATGTCCGCATACTCGTAGCAAAAAAACTGGATGATTAGGTGCTGCTTGGTCAAGGTCGAAGCGTGAAGGATATCGACGTTCTGCAAGTTTGTCTTGGTCCCACCCTCTGCCGATTACCCACCCACCTTTTGGGGTTTTCTTTGCTTTTTGCTTGACTTCTTGCTGAATTTCTTTTATCGATTCTGCGTTGCGCATGTTGATTTGAGACATTACCCGCCCCAGCGATACACCGTGTACATGGGTGTCAATAAAGCCAGGAACAACCGTCTTGCCTTTAAGGTCAATTTTTTTGGTGCTTTTGCCTACATATGAAAAAATTTGCTTGTTAGTGCCAACTGCCTCAAATTTGCCATGCTTTATTGCTATTGCTTGTGCTTTCAACTGCTTAGGATTCATAGGAATTATATTACCATTTACAAGAACCAAGTCAGCGTAAAGCATGAACGGAATGTATCAGGCTGTAGTGTTAAAAGGTTTGTTAGTAACGCCTTGTTCCCGAGTTCTGGCCAGCTTTTCGCTGTAGAATTATGCGCTTTTCATAGTTTCGTCTTGCCCGTCTTCTAGGAATTGCGCTCTTCTTTGGTGTGGTTGTCATTTTAGGCGTTTGGCTACGTACTTTACCCGCTTTTGAAAGTGATCCGTGAGTTGGCATTCTCGCTTATCATCTCCTTTGCTGCTGAAAAATATCGTTTAGAGTCTTTTAAGTGTTTCCTAGCCTTCTTTAGACCGCTTCTTAACTTAGCCCACTCTCGAACCGCAAAAAGATAAGTCCTAAGCCTTGAACCACTTGAATATCAAGTATTGAATCTTTTTTGTCCCAAAGTCAGGTATTGCAACGATGAATCTCTTTCGCACCGTTGTGGCGAGTCTTCCAACTTTCACAATTTCAGTTGCCGTCACGTCCTCTTCGCTTTTTTTCACCGACACCATGTAAGGCGCATGTTCAATTCCCGGTCCATGCTTGTAAACGGCAAAATCGCATCCGTACTTGATGCCTGGAGTAACGATGAAGCCGTTATCTCTTAAGTCGCGGTAAACTGCATACTTCAAGTCAAACTCCTCGTAAAGCTTACGGGCTCTTCGCTTAAGCTTCTCCAACCCTACCTTCCTATTTTTTGAGCCTTCCCGCACCTCTATAATTTTGTTTTCAGTAAGGTATAGTCCTTCCATAAGGTCTAGAACTAGAGGAACGTTGAACTCGGCTATTTTTGGCTTAGGTATTCCTAAAGGCTTACCGTAATATCCCATTTTATATAGTTCTGAACTCTGTGCCGAGTCCCACACGACTAGAAAATTTTCGATAAATTCGACCGTAATACGCTTACTCATTGTAATCTCAGCTTTGTTACATGGCAAAAGATAATATACGTGCTGCGTCTGAGGCATCCTCAGCTTTGTCGGCTGCGTTTTCGAGAAGTTGAGTTATGTCTTTTAAGAGCAACATTACTGGAATCTCTAGGTTGCTATTTATTATTTCTACTTCCAATTTTCTGTATATCTCGTCTACTGTTCGTTCTGCTGTTTCAACCTCTCTGGCTTTCTCCAAAGTCTTCTCAGGTCCATAAGAAAGTGTTATGGCAGTTTCTCTAAGCTTTATCACGGTATTCAACATTGCTTCTGCAAGTTTTACGAGGTCATTCTTAATGTCCGCAGGTACCTTCCATCCACGTTCCATAATAGAAAGCAGCCAAAAACTTAAGCCTTCGCAGAAATCTGCGATTTCGCTAGTTAAATTTGTAAAGCGTAGAAAGTCTTCTCGATTTATGAGTATAGCACCTATCTGTGCAAGTTCCTGCGAAACGATTCGTCTGGTTTTATCTACTTCTTCTTCCGTTTTTTTTATCTCGGCGAAAACCTGTCTTGCAGTGTCTTTGTCGTCAGCGGCAAAGCAGTCAACCATTTGAGGAACTTTGCGTGCAATCTCCAGCACCTTGCGTAGATGGTCTTGACAAACGCTAAGTGCTCTTCGCTTTACACGCTCTTCTGTTTCAACCGGAAGTACCAAGTTCTCACCGCGGAAATACCTCTGTAGATACTACCATAGAATATGCGAATTCATTAAAAAATTTAACGAAACTTGTCGCTGTTTTTATATGCTTTCTCCAATGTCTTCGAAATCTTTTTTGTGGCTGAAGTAGGCACGTAAACTTTTAGGCAGGTTTTCCATTCTTGTGCGGACTTGTTTCCATGAGTCACGGTCGCGCACGGTTACTGTGTCATCGTTTAATGTTTGATAGTCAACCGTGATACAGAGGGGTGTGCCGGCTTCATCGGCTCGAGCGTAGCGCCTTCCAATGGAGCCAGATTCGTCATACTCCACCATAAAACCTTCAATTCTCAACATTTTGTGTAGCCTTTTTGCTTTTTCTGCCAAACCGTCTTTGGTAACTAAAGGATACAATCCAACCTGTACAGGCGCCAGTTCCCTTGGAAACCTCAGAAGCGTTCTACCCTCTCGTTTATCGTAGGCGTATTCTAAAGCCACATACACAATCCTGTCTATTCCAAAACTCGGCTCAACGACGTGAGGGATAAACCGTCTTCCCGTTTCTTCTATGTTCTTACAGACAATCTTAACATGTTCAGGTAAGATTCTAAACGATTTTGCCATGTAGTACCCGTTTTCTCTCAGAGATTTTTTGACTTCTTCAACATTGGCTTCTAGAAGTAAAGCTATTACTCTTGAGGCGTCTTTTTTGAATGCTGGGCCAATCTCAGCCAAGACCGGTTCAACAACAACTTTTTCCGTCATTTTAGGTTTGTCGTATTCTTTGAAAACCTGCATGTCCACGCCACTGTGTTTCATATGCTGTTTCAGATCGTAGTCTGAGCGGTAGTTGTGACCCGAAACTTCTGTCCATCCCCAGCGGTCCAAGTAGATTTCTTGGTCATAGCCCTGCTCGGAATAATGCGCTCTTTCCCATTCCAATTTTTCAATGAAACGTTGCTTATCATCTGGAACCCCAAGCATATTTAGGAAGTATTTAGCCAAAACCATAAAGTATGCTTGCCATTCTGTTTTGATGTAGCCTTTTTGCAGTGCTTTTTTCACCGTCACGTCCACTGCTTTTTTTGCATCTTTCTGTCTCAGCTCTGCAGGTATGAGGCGTAAAGTTTCTTCCTCAACCTCCTTCATCAGAGGACATTTGTGATCTTTCGGATCAAAAAAGAATTCTATGTCAGCGATAGTAAACTCCCTTTGTCTGATGAGACCTTGTCTAGGTGATATTTCATTTCTCAGAGCATGTCCAATTTGAACAACTCCCAGGGGCAGTCTCTCTCTGGCAGTTTCGTAGAGGCGTCTAAACTCGACGAAAATGCCCTGTGCCGCTTCGGGTCTACCGTAGCCAACCGCGTCTGAATAAGGCCCAATTGTTGTGGTAAACATGGTCATGAAGTGTTTTGGCTTGTCTAACTCGCTACCACATTCGGGGCACTCTATGTTGTGTTTCTTTATTTCTGTGGCTATTTCTTGAAGGCTAAGTTTTTCAGTTTGTGTATCACTCATTTTGGCTTGTTCTTGAAGTAGGTGGTCCGCTCGAAACTTTTTTTTACATTTCAGACATTCTACCATAGGCTCTTGAAAGGCTCTCACGTGGCCAGATGCTTCAAACACTTTTGCCGGCGTTACAATAGAAGACTCCATTTCGAGGATGTTAAGAGGTTTGATGAAGAAATCTCTGAATTTTGCTTCTATTCTTTGTTTAAGTATGGAGCCTAGGGGTCCATAAGTATAGAAACCGCTGACGCCGCCGTAAATCTGGTAGGAAGGCCAAAAGAAACCTCGGCGTCTGGCGAGCTCGCTGATAATTTCGTACTTGTCAGGTTTCTGCATTAAGCTTCAAATCCCCCTTTATCCGTTGTTATTTGCAGCTATAATGTATTTCTTCATAATAAAACAAATGTACAGCTTTTGGAAATTCCTCTATGTCATTTCCTTAACTTCTTTTCAAGTTTCATCGTTCGTATCAAGTTTCCTCTTCATTTCCTGTTTTAGATGCGCTATTGTTTTCGTCGGCGTTGGATCAATACCTCTCAACAACGCCGAGTATATACTTGCAAAATCACCTATGTACATAGTTGAAAGCATTTTTGCCAGCTTCTGTTTGCCAACAGCCTGAATTTCCATAATATTGCGAACTTTTCTAGATGTGATTTGTTTTGTTATTTCAATTCTTTTTCTGATTTCGGGTGGCTCTTTTGGGTCTCGGATGAATATTATAGAGAAGGTTTTTGTGAAGTTTTCAGGTGCTTCCCATCCGACAACTTCATTGTGGTTAAGTTCAGAAAATGTGTCGAACTTACTTGGAACTTTGCTGTTTTCATTAAACTGACATTTTAGGCGTCGTGCTACAGCGCTGTATTGTCTAAATCCGTAAATTATCGGAACAGTGTCTTCTATTTGCAAAGCAAGCTTTTTTGCTCTGTTGTCTTTCAGAGGAATTCGAAGCTCGCTTTCTTCGCTGATTTTTTGCAAAACATGCAAAGCCTCTTCAATTTCTTCCTTCGCTTTTTTGACAATATGTAATTTTTCCATCAACACTACAAGTGGAAAGAATGTGTAAGCAATTGCAGCACGTGGAGGAAGGCCAGTAGGTATGGGAATGTGGGGAATTTTTAGTTTTTGTGAAAATGCTTGAAGGTGTCCTCCAGAGGATATCGTTATGACCATGCAGTGCCTCTTTACGGCTTCTAGGAAGGCGCTTAGGGTTTCTTCGGTTTCTCCCGAGTAACTGACGGTAATCACTAGGGTGTTTCCATCGGCGTATGCGGGTAAGACGTAGTCTCTGCAAATTTCAATGGGAATTAAAGCTCTGTCACGTAGCCAGTCTTTGAGTAGTTCTCCGCCTATAGCTGAGCCGCCCATTCCGGCGACGATAACGTTTTCGGGTGTCTTGTATGGCATTTTCAGTTTTTCAGCTCGTTTGATGGCGTCTCTGCAGAAGTCTGGAGTCTTCTCGCATAGTTCAAGCATGTTGCTCTTGTCTATTGCCCTAACTTTGTCTGGTTGGTCTAGAACTGTAGGTTTTGGCATTACGTCATCAACTCACCGTATTTTCTGTGTCTAAGCTTTTAAAAGCAGAGGTAGCTTTAAGGAAAGATGTCATTTCTATTCTGTGAAAGGAGCGTGTAAGAATCGGTGTTTAACCGCGAGTTTTCAATAGCCATCCCTGCTTCACTGGTTTCTGACATTCCACATCTTAGAGAGAAAACTTTGAGAATTGGAATGGTGGGAAGAGCCGCCGCAATTTTCGGTGTAGATGAAATTATTATTTTCTCAGATGCGCCAAAGAGGAACCAAAATCGAGAGTTTTGCCTCATTGCTTCAATTCTTTCTTATATGGAGACGCCGCAGTACTTGCGGAAGCAATTGTTCAAAATAAAGCCGGAGTTAAGATTTGCGGGGGTGTTGCCGCCTCTTCGTACGCCGCATCATCCTTTGCAGAATCGTGTAAAAGACTTGGTTGATGGTGAATATCGCGAAGGTGCAGTTATAGCTCATACGCAGGATGGAACTCTTGTGGATGTAGGTGTTGAACGGCACGCCTTGATACGGAACAAGAAAATGCAGATTAACACACGTGTCACAGTAAGGATAAGAAAAACAAAGAGGCTGTTGGGTGCAGAGGTTGTAAACCGCAGCGAAATCGCAGAGTATTGGGGATACCAAGTAACTCGTTCACGCTTGACGTTTGGAAAACTTTTGAGAAAAAATGCTTTCGATTTAGTTATAGCAACGTCTAAGTACGGAAAACCTTTCGTTGACGTTTCGGAAGAGTTGGCAAATCGCTGGAAGGCTTCTCGCAAAATCCTTGTGGCTTTTGGCGCGCCTACAAGAGGACTATACGAGATTGCTAAACAAGAGAACTTGGACGACGTTGCTGATTTTGTGGTAAACACAATCCCTAATCAAAATGTTGAAACCGTGCGCACCGAAGAAGCACTCCTCGTGACCTTGGGAATTCTGAACTACATGGTTGCTAAAGGTTAAAAACCCACCGCATTATATAGTGGCGCATGCAATTCGACATCGTGCTTCCATTAACAATCAGCATAATCACGATAGCTACAGTTTGGCTGTATGAAAAGTTTGAAACTAGGATAAAGTCGCTTTTTGAAGAAAAAGAATTTCAGATTCGGGATGTTGTCTTTCTTGTAATCGCTATGGGAGTTATGGTTACAGTCATCGTGTTTGTTCCTCAGCAAGCCATCAAAGTTTTGTTTTTGACGTCTTACTCCTTCGTTCTATTCCTTTTTACTTACGTTGGAACTGAGAAGTTATATCTTGCCGTGTTGCCGCCCATTGTTTTTGTGGCACTATACCTTTTCTTTTGGGGCATCGTCTTACTTAACATATTTGCAGTAATTTTCGCCGTATTTATCTCAGTTTATCTTGGCGGTTTGTTTTCATGGACAACTGTCTTAGTTTTTGCTGGGTTGATTACTGTTATGGATTTCATCCAAGTTTTCGGAACAGGATTTATGGGCGAGGCTGCCGGCAAATTCATTAAACTTGAGCTACCTGTGCTAATCTATGTTCCCACTTTCCCTACAGAAAATTGGATTGGCTTGGGGTTGGGAGACATATTTTTGGCTGGTTTACTTGCCATTCAAACTGCCCAGAAGTACAGCAGAAGGGCAGGAATCATATCTGCCATATCAGTAGGCTTCGCTTTCTTTCTCTTCGAAATTGCACTCTTCTATTACGAGTTTGCTAGCTTCTTCCCTGCCACTCTTGTAGTGGTTGGTGGATGGCTTCTAGGTCTAGGGCTACACTACATTATTGAGCAAAAACGCGCTTCGTAACCTTTATAACTTGATGCTTGTATTGAACAGAACGAGTGGAAATCATGGGGCATAGAAAGAAAAGTGCTCCAAAACGCGGTTCCTTAGCATATTTGCCTAGGGGACGTGCTGCTCGAGAAACTGGTAGAATACGCTACTGGCCTCCCACAACTGAAGGCCCTAAACTTCTTGGGTTTATGGGCTACAAAGCTGGAATGACCCACCTCTTTTATGTGGAAGACCATCCTCGCTCCCCAAATTTTGGAAAGGAAGTAAATCAGCCGTGCACAGTTATTGAAACTCCGCCAATTCTGATTTGTGGAGTCCGCGCTTATATCAAAACTGACTATGGATTGAAAACATTCACAGAAGCTTGGATGAAAAATCCTCCGAAGGACTTGGAACGAGTTTTCACTTTGCCAGATAACTTCGCTCCTGAGAACGGGTTGAAGAAGATTGAAGAAAACTTGGACAGCATTGTTGAGTTTCGCCTTTTAACGATTACTCAGCCTCGACTGACGAGTGTTCCGAAGAAGAAGCCAGAGCTTATGGAGATAAAGGTTGACGGGGCGTCGATAAAGGAGTTGTTTGAGTATGCTCGGGGGTTGCTGGGTAAGACGGTGGGTGTTACTGGGGTTTTTAAGGAAGGTCAGTTTGTGGACGCGATTGCGATTTCTAAGGGGAAGGGGTTTCAGGGGCCCGTGAAGCGGTGGGGTATTAGGATTTTGTCTCGTAAGTCTAGGAAAATTAAGAGGGGTGTGGCGTGTATTGGGCCTTGGAGGCCACCTCGGGTTTTATATACTGTTCCTAGGGCCGGGCAGATGGGATATCATAAGAGAACTGAGTATAATAAGCGCATTTTAAAGATAGGAGTTGATGGTAAAGAAGTGACGCCTAGCGGTGGCTTCGTGAGATATGGAGTTGTAAAGAGTACGTTTCTTTTGTTGAAGGGGAGTGTACCTGGTCCTCGGAAGCGTTTGGTTCGGCTTCGTGTTCCTGCGCGACCGTCTACGACAGTGCCTGTGGAGCCTCCGAAGATTGTTGAGATTTCTTTGGCGTCGCAGCAAGGGTAGATAATGAAGGTGTGATTTATGGGCAAGGTGACGTCGAAAGTTTTTGATTTGAAGGGGAAGGCTGTTGGGAAAGTTAAGCTTCCTAAGGCTTTCCGTACTCCTTTGCGCCCGGATGTCATTAAGCGGGCTGTCGTTGCTTTGCAGTCTCGTCGTTTTCAGCCTCAGGGGAGGGATCCGATGGCAGGTAAGAGGACCACGGCTGAATCTCGGGGGGTTGGTTTAGGGATTGCTAGGGTTCCTAGGATGAAGGATAGAAATCGGGCTGCTTTTGGCGTGAGTATTGTTGGGGGTCATCGTGCTTTTCCTCCTCGTTCGGAGAAGAGGGTTGTAAAGAGGATTCCGCGGAAGGAGATGGGATTAGCTTTGCGTTCTGCAGTTGCCGCCACAGGTGCGAAGGATGTTGTTGCTGGTAGAGGGCATTTGGTTGATGATGTTCGGGATTTTCCGTTGGTAGTGGTTGATGATGTGGAAGACTTGCGGCGCACGAAGGATGTTGAGGGGGTTCTTTTGGAGTTGGGTGTTTGGGCTGATGTTTTTCGGGTGAAGGAGAGCAGGAGTGTGCGGGCTGGACGGGGGAAGACACGTGGGCGAAGGTATAAGCAGGCTGTTGGTCCTTTGATTGTCGTGGTTGAGAATAAAGGGATTGTTGAGGCTGGGCGGAATTTGCCAGGTGTTGATGTTGTGTTAGTTGAGGGGTTGAATGTGGAGTTGCTGGCGCCTGGGACCCATGCTGGTAGGCTTACGGTGTGGAGTAACTCGGCTTTGGAGAGACTTGGCGAGAAGTTGGGGGAGGCTGGGTAGCTTTGGATCCGTATGATGTTGTTTTGTATCCGTTGATGACTGAAGTTGCTAGCAGACTGCTTGAGACGGAGAATAAGTTGATTTTCATGGTTAATTTGAAGGCGTCGAAGCCTGATATTAGGAAGGCAGTTGAGGAGTTATATGACGTGGGGGTAGAGAAAGTTAATGTTCTTATTACGCCTCGGGGAGAGAAAAAGGCGTTTGTCAAGCTACATCCAGACTATAAGGCTGTGGACGTGGCAATAAAACTGGGAATCCTCTAATCTCTGTGCTTCCTCCGAAAAACTAATAGTGCCTACATGCACACGCGAAAAGTTAAGATAGGCGACAACACATGGTTCCACCAATCAAAATCTGCTAATAGACTGTCAAAGATCTGCACCAACATGTCTCAATAAGGAGAGGATACATATGAATAGTGCCCCTGTTATTCAGATTTTATTTAGCTGCAAGTCGATCCGAACATGTATATAAAACACCATCCGGAGTAAGAAAGTCTCAGAACATGCCGACAAGCACTTTTCGCGTTCCATGCGTACATATATAGAAGCCAACGGCCCTCGAAAAACACATAGACAAACTTTTAAAACATGACATCCTTAAAATAATCCCTCAATACAAAAAGGAGAAAAACAAAACGTGGTAAAAGTAAATGACACAGAAGTCCCAGAAGGACTACAATACACAAAAGACTACGAATGGGTGAAAATCGAAGATAACAAAGCACGTATAGGCGTAACAGACTACGCCCAAAAACAATTGCGCGAGATCGTCTACGCAGAACTACCCGCACAAGGCGACACAATAACGCAAAACGAACCCTACGGCACAGTAGAATCCGTCAAAGCAGTGTCAGATCTCATAGCACCCTTAAGTGGTACAATCGAACAGGTAAACACAGAAGTGCAAAACCGTCCAGAACTCCTTAACGAAGACCCCTACAACAAAGGCTGGCTACTCGTAATAGCCCCAAGCAACTTGGATGCAGAGCTTAAAAACTTGATGAATACGGAACAGTCGGCTGAATGGCACAAATCCCTAATTGAAAAAGGCTAAACCAAGGTTTAGCCATTCCACTTCTTTTCTTTTCTAAATTAAGCTTTTAGAATAGAGAAAGGAAAAGTTTATGTGGGTTTTTATTCTGGCTAGGTGGGCGTAGAGCGCGCGTGTGCACTAGCTGAAGATTTCTTAGAACAAGATTCGCGATTGAAAATTGAAACTTTAAGGGTAAAGCAGTTATTCAATCGCAATCTCAGTACTCTTTCGGCATCATCGCAAGTTCTTTGTAGGCGAAGACCGGGCCATCTTTGCACACAAACTTGTCTCCTATGTTACACCTTCCACACTTTCCGATGCCACACTTCATCCTCATCTCGAGGGATAGAAATACTTCCTCGGGAGGGAAGCCGAGCTCGTTAAGAACTGGCATGGTGAACTTTATCATTATGGGTGGACCGCAGACAATTGCGATAGCGTTCTCTGAGCTTGGAGCGGTCTCCTTGAGAACGGCCGGGACAAAGCCCACTAATCCAGTCCAGCCAGGAACAGCTCTGTCTATGGTCACGTTAAGGTTAATATCATCCCTCTTTCCCCAAGCTTCAAGGTCGTATTTATAGGCGAGTTCACCTGGGTTGCGGGCTCCGTAGATAACTGTTAAGCCTCTGAACCTATCTCTGTTGACTTCGTGAAGAATGAATTTTGTTAGAGACCTTAGCGTTGTGAAAGCGAAGCCTCCTCCGACAATGACAACATTGCGGCCTTCCATTCTCTCCAGTGGGAACCCGTTGCCGTATGGTCCTCTGACCCCTATTACTGTTCCCTCTTCGCAGTTGTGCAGGGCTGTGGTCACAACCCCGACCTTTTTAATGGTGAACTGGATGTAACCTTCGTCCATGGGCGATGAGGCTATACCTAAGGGACATTCTCCGGCGCCGAAGACAGAAATCTCTGCGAACTGGCCACATCTGTACTTGAACTTCTTCATCGCTTCTGGATCTTGGAAAACAAGCTCAAACGTCTTTATGTCATTCACTTCATTTTCTGTTGTGATTTTTCTGATGACCGCAAGGTTTGGGATGTACGGATTACTCATTCTCTACTTCACCTGTCTGGTCGATATTGCTTTAGTTATTTCTCTGATGTCAAGGTTAACAGGACACTCCCGGACGCATCTTCCACAGCCTACGCAAAAGCTTTCGCCGAAGTTCTTGACGAAGTAGCTGAACTTGTGCATGATCCTCTGCCTCATCCTCTCCTTTCCCGAAGGTCGAGGGTTATACCCAGAACCCTGTAGTGTGAAGCAGGAGAACTGGCATGAGTCCCAGATCCTAACTCTTTTCCCTCCATCCCCTTCTTCATCCAGAACGTCGAAGCAGCAGCAAGTGGGACAAAGGAAAGTGCAAATTCCACAGCCCAAGCACTTCTGATATATCTGGTCCCACAATGGGTCGTCAAACATTCTATCAAGCTTCTGGCTCACGCCCTTAACAGAAACCTTAGATCTCACGGCAGTTTCAGCCTCTTCGGAGAGCTTCTTCGCCTTCTCTATGTCAGCTTTTTCTGCGTCCTTCAACCACGGAAACTTCTCAACGAGTTTCTCGCCTCTTTCAGTGACTGTTTCTATCAGATACTTGTCGTTTATGTCTTGGAGAAGCAGGTCCATACCCTCTTTTCCGAATGGACGCCCTCCAAGAGACGTGCAGAAGCATGTGCTTAGAGGATGATTGCACGCTAACCCGAACATGGTTGTGTTCTTCCTCTTCTCTAGGTAGTACAAGTCTTTGTGTTCTCCAGAGGAAAAGAACTTGTCCAGCAAAACGAAGCTTCTGGCATCGCAGGGGCGGACGCCTAACAGCACCCTCTTTCCCTTTACGATAAGAGCCTCCTCTATTTCTACGCCTTTTTTACCTATCCTATGGATGAACAGAGTCTCAGTCTGTGGAAAGAAAACCTCCTTGGGAGGCTTCTTTGTGTTCCGGAAGTCTAGGTAGGCTTCGCGTCCTTGGGAGAGTCTTTCAAAAAAGACTATGTTTTTTTCTTTGACTGGCACGAAAACATCGTGTTCTTCAGTCAGTTCCCCAAGGAGGATGGGGAATTTGCTCTTTTCTATGACCTTCCACTTCATTGTAAGCACCCTGTTTCACTTAATGAACTCCTGAGAATCCTCCATTTTGAACTCTCCCAACGGGGGGACCTCTTCAAGGCTGACTCCTGCCTCGTAGTTGTACCGTTCTTTCATAATCTTTTCAGTTTTTTTCACGAGCTCCCTCAGGTTTATATCCATTGGGCAAGCTCGACTGCAGGCTCCGCAATCGACGCATCTCCCGGCTATGTGGAAGGCACGGACGATGTGGTATATCATAGTATCCGAGATATCATTTGTCTTGCCGAACCAAGCGGGCATTGTCTGGTCGACGAAGCACATCTTGCAATAGCAGAGGGGACAAATGTTTCTGCAAGCGTAGCATCTGATGCACTTGCCTAGTTCCTCCTTAAAATGGTCCCACCTCTCTTCCACTGACTTCGACTCGAGGCTAGAAACTTCAGCGAACTCGTTCACTTCCGTGGTTTCAGGCACCTTCTCTCCCACAAATACATCGTAGATAGGTGGATTCTTGTGTCCGCAGGTTAGACACGAGTCGCAGAGGAAAACGTTTTTCGGTAAAACAAGCTCGAAACCTTCTCCCTTAACCTTGATCTGTTCATCTTTAACGACGGCTTCGAGGACCTCCCTATCGCCGAGTTTCGCCTTTATCTTTTTCCTGTCAATGACACCTAGGCAAGGGACACCTATTATGACTACATTTTCCCTGGGAAACTGCTTCTCTATCGCACAAACCGCTATCAACCGTGCGTCGCAACCCTTTGCAATAACACCTACTTTTTCCTTTCTATCTACCACGTATTTTGAAAGGCTGGCGTCGCAACTTGCGTTCCAAACAAGCTTTTTAATGCTCTCTACTTTGTCCACAAAGCAGGGAGTCGTGCGAAGAGGCAGGGTTCCTCGCTCATATCCGATTATCAGGTCGACCTTCTTCTCGCTGAGAAGCTTTTCCGCGACCTCTCTTATCGAATTTTCAAGGTTTTCCATACAGCACTACCTCTTCACCAGTCTTTTGGCAGGCCCTAGGGCATCCACCTTTTCTACCATGTCCGTCACGACCTTAGCAAACTTTTCACCTTCAGCAGCGGAGACCCATGAGAAGTTTACCCTTCTAGGCTCAATCCCGAGGTATTCCAGTAGGTCTTTCAGAACAGCGAATCTTCTTCGGGCCACGAGGTTTCCGCTAATGTAGTGGCAGTCTCCTGGGTGGCATCCTGAGACTAAGACTCCGTCCCATCCACGCTGAAGGGCTTTTATGATAAAGTATGGGTTGACTCTTCCAGAGCAGGGGACTCGAACGACCCTTATGTTAGGGGGATACTGCATTCTGCTTATTCCAGCAAGGTCTGCTCCAGCGTAACTGCACCAGTTGCACAGGAACGCTAGTATTTTCGGGGGCCATTGTTTTTCTGCAGGTTTCACTTTTGGTCACCTCAACGCGTTTATGATCAAGCTCATCTGCATGTCGGTGAAGCCCTTGATATCAATTGCTGAGCACCTGCAAGTAGCGGCGCAGGCTCCGCATCCCTTGCAAAGTGCGCTGTTCACCTTTGCTATTTTCCCCCTTTTGGTTTCTTCAATTTCTATGGCGTTGTAGGCGCATACCAGTATGCAGAGCTCGCACGCTGTGCACCTATTCGGGTTGACAGTGGCGATGATTCCCTCAGCCTCGATGGTGTCTTTCGTCAGCAGCGTACACGCTCTGGACACCGCGGCCTTCGCTTGAGAAATACTCTCTTCTATAGATTTCGGTGAGTGAGCCATCCCGCACACGAAGATGCCTTCTGTAGCGAAGTCGACAGGGCGAAGCTTGGCGTGCGCCTCTAAGAAGAAGCCGTCTTCGTTTACGGGAACCTTCAGCATCTTGGCTAGAGTCTCGTTTTCTTCGAGTGGAATCACGGCTGCGCTCAGAACGAGGAGATCTGCGTCTATGATGATGTCTTCTTGGATGGTTGGTTCAAAAACTGATATCTGCAAGACTTCTTTTCCTCCTGACGCGGCCTTGGCAACCTTCGGCTTGTTTTCTTCTTCGTAGCGGATGAAGACGACTCCCGCCTCTCGAGCCCTTCTGTAGTGTTCTTCCATTAGGCCGTAGGTTCTTATGTCTCGGTACAGAATGTACACGTTAGCGTCCGGGTCTTTCTCCTTTATTTTCAAGGCGTTCTTGACTGCCTCTCCACAGCACATTCTGCTACAGTATGGGTGTTCGTCATTCCTAGACCCTACGCATTGGATCATCACCATGTTCCCGAACTTTTCGTTGCCAGCAGTGGCGATTGTATTCTCCAATTCCAACTGCGTCAATATACGGCGGTCCTTTCCATAGAGGTACTCATTCGGGTGGTGTTCTTCGCCTCCGGTAGCCACGATGATGACTCCGTGATCTAGCTCCTTTTTCGCTTCGCTGCCCGAGTTTATGGTTACAGTGGTTTTGAAGTTTCCCACGTAGCCGGAGACGTTCTCGACCTTTGCGTTAAGGAAGACTTGGATCAGCTTGTTCGAGTTTACCTTTTCAATAATGGTTCTTAGGTACTCTTGGGTGTCGTCGTTGTCCAACGTGTAGTATATTTTGCGCAGGAAGCCTCCAAGCTCATTGTTCTTTTCTACCAAGTCAACTTCAAAGCCTTGTTCGGCTAAGGCTAGAACCGCGGTCATTCCGGCCAATCCTCCCCCGATGACGAGGCCTCGGCGGGTGACCCCCAGAGAAAGCCTTTCTAAGGGCTCCAGCATTCTAGCCTTCGCCACAGCCATTCTCACCAGATCCTTCGCCTTCTCGGTAGCGGCTTCAGGATTGCGCATGTGCACCCAGGAACATTGGTCGCGGATGTTCGCCATCTCGAAGAGATACCTGTTTAAGCCAGCTGCCTTTATCGTTTCTTGGAAGAGAGGTTCATGGGTTCGGGGTGAACATGAGGCCACTATAACTCTGTTTAGTTCGTATTCTTGGATTCTCTTCTTGATTATCTCTTGAGTGTCTGAGGAGCATGTGTAGAGGTTTTCGCAGGCGTAGACAACGTTCGGGAGAGTCTGAGCATAATCCACAACGCTTGGAACGTCTACAATCCCTCCAATGTTGATGCCGCAGTAACATATGAAAACCCCTATTCTGGGAGGCTGACCTCTAACATCCAGCTCTTTTGGATATTCCTTCTTCTTGACCAGGGTTCCTCGAACAGAAGAGAGCAATTCGCCCACACTGGTAGCGGCGGCGCTGGCCTGAGTAACGGTTTCAGGAATATCCTTTGGTGATGAGAACATGCCACAGACGAAAACTCCAGGCCTAGAGGTTTCCAACGGATGAAAAGGTTGGGTTTTACAGAAACCGTGCTCGTTCAGCTCAACACCGAGGCTTTTAGCTAGCTTCTTAACGTTCTCGGATGGTGTAAAGCCGACCGATAGGACGACTAGGTTGAACTCTTCTTCGTGGAGCCTTCCGTCTTCGGTTTCATACCGTATCCTCAGGTTTTGAGTTTTGGGTATCTCCTTTACTTCGGACACCCTACACCTGACAAACCTTAATCCGTACTCGTTCTTAGCTCTCTCAATATACTTGTCGAAGTCCTTCCCGTAGGCCCGCAGGTCTATATAGAAGATAGTGGGTTCAATCTGGCTCATGTGCTCTCTGGCTATAACCGCCTCCTTCGTGGAGTACATGCAGCAAACCGAAGAGCAGTAGCCGTTTCCACACGTGACATCTCTAGAGCCGACGCACTGTATGAAGGCAATTTTCCTAGGGATATCTCCGTCTGAAGGCCTCTGTACACGCCCCAGGAAGGGGCCAGAGGCACTCAGGATGCGCTCGAACTCGATACTCGTGACCACGTTGGGGTATCTTCCGTAACCGTACTCACTCTTCAACCTGGCGTTAAACTCTTCAACGCCGGGGGCTAGAATGACAGCGCCAACATTCAGCCTAACTTCTTTCTCTTGATCCGAGTAGTTTATAGCGTCGGCCAGACAAACGTTTTTACAGAGCCCACAGCCTACACACTTTTCCCTATCGATCATGTACACCAAGGGAACGGCTTGCGGGTAGTTGATGTGAATCGCCGTTCTCTCACTCAAGCCTTTGTTGAAGGTGTCTATGGCGTCAACTGGACAGAACTTGGCGCACACCCCACACCCTGTGCACTTCTCGATGTCAACGTATCTCGGTCGTTGTCTCACTGAGACGTTAAAGTTGCCTACCTCTCCAGAAATCTCGGTGACTTCGGAGCAGGTCAAAACCTCAACGTTCAGGTGTCTTCCGCATTCCACAAGCTTTGGGGACAGAATGCACATGGAGCAGTCGTTGGTTGGAAAGGTTTTGTCCAGCTGCGCCATGACTCCGCCTATAGCCGAGGAGTTGTCCAATACGTAAACTTTGAAACCTGACTCGGCTAGGTCAAGTGCAGCCTGTATCCCTCCAATCCCCCCACCTACAACTAGCACTGAACCCACCTTGCTGGTTTCAGAAACCGGGTTTTGCAAATTCACCATTTTGGCATTCTCCAGTTGTCGAATTTTTCTCTCACCCTCCCGTCCTGCGGTACTTCGGGCTGTTTCCTTCAATTCCCACGACAGAGACTAATCCGTCGCGCTCAAGAGAGACCATATTTCTCAGTACTTCCCTCGGTGAAGCTTCCACTCTCTGGGCAATCTCTTTGACAGAAAGAGCGTCTTCTTCCATGGAAAGGAGAATTCTTCTTTTTGCAAACTCCTTTTCGATTGTTTGGAGCGTCAGTTGGTCGAACTTTTCTTGTGACACCTTCTCTCCGAAGACGTTCTTGTCCTCTACGAGTTCTCTTTCTCTGCCCACAAGCCATCTAATTCTCTCCTGGGCAAGGACTTCCCTGGCTGCGACTAAGCATGTCTTTAACTCTTGGGATTCCATGTCTGTTTCTTTGCCAAGTCGGCCCAATTTCTTTACCCTCTCTGTAAAATTTTTCACCAGAGTTGCGAAACGTTCACCCTCAGCCGCAGACACCCAATCGACCAGCAATCGGTCAGGAGATAACCCTACATTTTTCAGAACTTTTTTAGTCGTCTTCATTCTTCTCTCCGCGTAGTAGTTTCCAGTCATGTAGTGACAGGTTCCTAAGTGGCAACCCAGAACCATGACACCGTCCAGCCCTCGGATGAATACTTCTAGGACGATGGTTGGGTCAACCCTTGCTGAGCACATCACTCTGATAATTCTGATGTTTGAAGGGTACTGAAAACGGCTGACTCCAGCCAGGTCTGCGCTGGCGTAGGAACACCAGTTGCAGAGAAATCCGAGGATGTCTGGTTCAAAGCTTTCTTTGAAGGTCAAGGTTTCACCTCAGTTAGGGGAATTACTTGAGCGAGGAGTTGCTCATCTGTGAAGTGCTGCATGGTGATCGCCTTTTGAGGGCAGCCAGCTCCGCATGCCCCGCACCCCTTGCAGGAAGCGGCTATCACCTTGGCTTTTCTCCCTTTCTCGATCTCTTCGACTTGTATCGCTTTGAAGGGGCAGGTCAGCTCGCACAAGCTGCAGCCTGAGCATTCGTCCTCATTAACCAGAGGGATTAGGGGCTCAGTTTTCACATGTCCAACTGCCATAGGTATGGACGCTCGAGAAGCTGCGCCATACGCTTGGGAAATGCTCTCGCCGACATTGGCTGGCCAGTGGGCGCAACCGCATACATAGATGCCGTCCGTAGCGAAGTCGACAGGTCGAAGTTTCACGTGGGCCTCTAGGAAGAAACCGTTCTCATCCACAGGCACTTTCAGTTTCTGTGCGAGGTCTCTGGAGTCGTTGTGAGCAACCATGGGGGTCGACAGTACAACGAGGTCATAAGGCAGGATGAGTTCTTCGCCTAAAAGCTCATCATAAACTCTCACCGATCCGTTCTCGAGGACTGGCTGCCTTTCTGGCGAGTGTTTTATGAACGTTATGCCGGTTCCTCTCGCTTTCCCATAGTAATCCTCGTATTTTGTTCCTGGGGTCACTATATCTCTGTAGAGCACGAAAACTTGAGCGTCTGGGTTAGCTTCTTTGATCAGCATGGCGTTTTTGAGGGCGGTTGGACAGCAAACTTTAGAGCAGTAAGCTCTTTTTTCGTTTCTCGACTCTACGCATTGAATCATCACAACAATGTCAGCGTTGAGCCTTCCTTCCTTCAGCATTCGTTCCAGTTCCATCTGGGTGATAACGTGTTCTCCATCGTAGGCATATATGCCCACGGGCTTGAGCGTATCAGCCCCTGTTGCCACTATGATCACTCCGGCCTTGAATAACTTCTCCTTTTCTCCTTGCTTTACTGTTACATCATAGTTGCCCACGAATCCTTTAACTTCTTTAACTTCGGAAGATGTCAAAATCTCTATCTTCGGGTTATTCTTAAGCTTCTCCGCTTTCGCTTGAACCCACTTTGAGGCTTCCTCGTGCGTTGGGTAAAGCTTGTAGAGGCTGTTTAGAGTCCCGCCTAGCCGGTCCTCCTTCTCCACCAGCTTCACCTCAAAGCCTCGGTTGGCTAGGCTTAGCGCACAAGTCATTCCCGCAATTCCTCCACCAATCACCAAAGCGCACGGATTGACCTCAACCTCAGTCTCTTCCAAAGGCTCTAGCAGCCCCGCTCTCGCGACTCCCATCCTTATGAGGGCTTTCGCCTTTTCGGTTGCCCTCTCCCTTTCTTGCATGTGAACCCAAGAGCACTGGTCCCGTATGTTGACGAACTGAAAGAGGTAGGGGTTCAGTCCTGCCTCCTTGCAGGTGGACCTGAACAGGGGCTCGTGGGTCCTAGGAGTGCAAGAAGCTACGACCACCCGGTTAAGTTTGTTTTCGACTATGGCATTTTTTATTTCTGTCAATCCGGCATCAGAGCATGTATACTGATTGCCCTTCGCGAAAACAACATAAGGCAAACTCAATGCGTATTTGGCGAGTCCCGGAACGTCCAAGAACCCTCCTATGTTTGTGCCGCAGTGACAGACGAAAACGCCAACTCTTACTTCATTCAAGCTCTTTTCACCTCATCACCGTTTCCGCCGCTCTCTCGGCTGCTCCACTCGCTTGGGTAACAGACTCTGGTATATCCGTTGGGTCCCGACAGCAACCACACACGAATATTCCCGGCTTTGTCGTGTCTAACGGGATGAGAGGGTCCGTCTTGAAAAAGTTATATTCGTCAAGCTCGACGCCCAGAGCTTTTGCCAGTTCCTTTACGCTCCTCCTTGGCATCAGGCTTGTCGCCAAAACCGCCAGATCTACGGTCATTTTCTTTGTTTTTGAGCTCTTAGTTTCTTCGTACCAAACCATGAGGTTCTCGTCATGGTCTTCGGTGATCTTGGCTACTCTTCCTCTGATGTATGATATGTTATACTCTTGCTCTCCCCTCGCCACGTACTCTTGAAAGTTCTTGCCTGGGGCCCTGAGGTCCATGTAGAATATGTAAGACTTCACCTTGGGGTTATGTTCGTAGGCAAGCATGGCCTCCTTGGTTGCGTGCATACAGCAGACGGATGAGCAGTAACGGTTGTTTTTGAGATCTCTAGACCCGACACATTGGACGAAAGCGATTTTCGCTGCGGGCTTATCGTCTGAGGGTCTCAGAAGGTGTCCTCCAGTGGGTCCCGAGGCGCATATCAGCCTTTCGTATTCCAAAGAAATGACGACGTTCCTGTACCTTTTGTAGCCATACTGGGAGATTCCAGACGGGTCGTAAGGGTCAAAACCAGTGGCGACGATGATGGCACCAACGTGCAACATTACGTTTGTGTCCTCCTGCTCAAAGTCTATTGCCTTCTTAGAACATATCTTCTCGCAAATTTTACACACTCCTCTCGTTAAGTAAAGGCAGTTTTCCCGATCGATACTCATGACCGCTGGGACTCCTTGAAGGTAGTATGGGTATATAGCTTCCCTCTTTCTCAGTCCCATATCAAACTCGTCAGGTACCTTCACTGGACACTTGGCAGCGCACTCTCCACAGTTGACACACTCCTTTTCCTTCACAAATCTAGCATACTTACGTAACTTTACAGAGAAATCTCTCACTTGTCCCGTTACCTCTTTGACCTCCGACAGCGTGTGGAGGGTGATGTTTGTATGTCTGAAGCAATCAGCCAGTTTTGGGGCTAGTATACAAATGGAGCAGTCGTTTGTCGGAAAAGTCTTGTCAAGTTGAGCCATCCTCCCCCCTATGCTCGGCTGCCTCTCAACTAGGTGCACCTTTATTCCCATATCTCCGAGGTCGAGTGCGGCCTGAATGCCAGCTATCCCACCACCGATAACCAGAATTGCCTTAGGCTTTTCCCCCAAGGACCTTTCCTCCCGCCAATTCCGAAAGCCTCTCCTTGGCTCTCATCTTCTTTCTCCTAGAGTAGGAGACGATCTTAGCCATCATCTTTGTCTTCTCCAGCTTACTTTCCTCCACATCTTCGAATGTTCTCTCCTGGATGTAACCCTTACGAAGAGCTTCATCGTAGACTGATGAACCTAATTCTGTCCTTATAAGAACTGTAGTGTATTCATTGGGTGAACCAAGTCCTCCAACCGAGATATCTGCATACTCGTTGCTGAAGTCTTGACATGCAAAACATGCTGGGCGAGCAACTTCATCTATCTCTTCTAATGGGACATGAATTGTCACGCCCTTAGTGAGGGTAATTATGAAGTCGTCTTTGATATTTAGTTTAACAATATTCTCCAGATTGATGTCGAGTTTTTTTTCTAACCTTTCCCTCGCTACGTCATTGAAGGAGAAGTTCTCTATGCAGAAAAGTCCTATTGTATACTTTATGAGGTGAGCTGGGATGATCCCCAGGCACTGCATCTTTCGGATCGCGTTAATCTGGCAGGGAGTTCCAACCACAGCGATATCCTGTAGATATCTTTTCTCTAAGCTCTTTACTGTGGACAGGATCGGGGTGTAAGTAGTATATTTTCCCCCTAATTCTTCTAGGTGGAGGGACCCTGAGAACGTAGAACCCGCCGCTTCGATGAGCCCCTCACGTGTCCTAGCTATTATCGCCTTCCTAGCGAAGCGTCCGGTCTTCTTTGAGACAATTGCGCCATTTATCAGATTGCGCTCTAATAAGTATATAAGGAGGGAGGTCACTACTCCTCCGTCTGTGCAAATTTTTTTTATCTTTTTATCTGTCGTCTGAGTGGAGATTACCTTCTGGTATTTTCCAATAGAGGGATTCCAACCGAATTTTTCCTGGAGCTCTACATTTAACGTATCTGTTTGGGGACATATGAGATAGCATATTCCGCATTTTAGACAATTATCCTCGTTGATGTATCGTGGCAACTCGTTTTCTCCCATCTCTAGGGCGTTAAGTTCTCCAGCTGAGCAGAAAGAGACGCAGCCACCACACTTGCCACATATTCCGGTTTCAACAACTTCCTTGATCAGGTCTTTAAATGACTTAACCTCCTCCATGTTAACCAAGCCTTAGAATGTTAGTATAATTTTGTACCATTATTTAGGAATTTCTTATTTGCAAATTGGAGAACAATAGATATAAAGCAGCGGTGTAAACGTATAGCTTCTCATGAAGTCTCGGAGAGATTCAAGCTGCCCAGAAAAATAGTAATTATTGGCGCCAACGCTGCTGGCGTTCATGCAGCCAACGCGGTCCGCAAAACCGATTCGAAGGCTGAAATAATTCTAATAGATAAGGAGCCATATCCAGCGTACTCTCGTTGCGGTATACCGTATGTGTTAGCGGGTGAGATACCCAGTTTTGAGGATCTCATGGCCTTTCCTCCGTCCCACTATAGAATGATGAAATTTGATCTACACCTTGAAACTAATGCTAAGTCTATCAATCTCGATGACAAAAATGTTCTAATTGAAGACAAGGATGGGAACTTTGAAACAAAAAAATATGATTCATTGATCCTCGCCACTGGCGCTGACCCATTTGTTATCCCGATAGAAGGTCACGACCTTCCAGGAGTGTTTGCAATGAGGACGGTGGATGACGGAAAGGCAATCCAACAGGCAATGAAGACTGCTAAGAGCGCTGTTGTTATAGGGGCTGGATTTATTGGCTTAGAAACAGCACACGCCTTGGCAGCGAATAAAATTAAAACCACGATCATCGAATTGATGCCATATGTTCTTCCTGGATTATTCGACGAAGATATGGCCGATTATTCACAGAAAAAGATAGAAGAACACGGCGTTAGCGTCGTGGTGGGTAGACGGGTGGATGCGATTCTAGGAAAAGACAAGGTTGAAGGTGTAAATGTAGGAGGCGAAGAAATAAAAGCGGATGTGGTTGTGATGGCGGCAGGCATTAGACCTAGGACAGACTTGATAAGGGGACTAGGAGTGGAGCTTGGTGTAACTAGAGCCATTAGAGTAAACCCCAGAATGGAGACCAGCGTTTCAGGCATATTCGCGGCTGGAGACTGTGTTGAGTCTCAAAGCTCGATCACAGGGTTACCATGCCTTTATCAACTTGGAACCAACGCAGTTAGACATGGAACAACCGCTGGAATAAATGCCACAGGAGGATACGCTGCCAATCCACGCGTTATATGCAGCGCGGTCACGAAAATCTTCGATTTTGAACTCGGTGCAGTTGGTCTCTCAGAGTATCAGGCCGCCAAGATCGGTTTCCAAACAGTCAGTGCAAGCATAACAGGCAGAACACGAGCGTCATATTTTCCGGGAGGAAAAGAAATCAAAGTAAAAA
This sequence comes from Candidatus Bathyarchaeota archaeon, assembly GCA_026014805.1. Lineage (NCBI taxonomy): Archaea > Thermoproteati > Candidatus Bathyarchaeota > Candidatus Bathyarchaeota archaeon. Next base: position 51,291 of record JAOZHR010000010.1, read on the forward strand.
TTATTGCCGAGCCTGTCATGGGAAGGGTTATGGGAGCCCAATTAGTCGGAGGAGAAGATGTGGCCCAGAGAATTAACATGCTCTCCGTGGCGATACAAAAAGAAATGACGGTGTTAGAGCTTTCAGCGGCAGATACCAGCTACGCTCCTCCAGTAGCTGAAACTTTAGAGCCCGTAGCGTTAGCCGCGGAAATCGCTGCGAAGAAAATAAGGCGACGGCGTTAGGCAGAATCTCCAGTAGGCACTGACCGCGACATTCAAGGCTAATCACGCCCAAAGAAGTTAGAAACTTTAGAAGGCTGAATGAATGAAAGTTGGCACATACAACATCCCTGAAAACCTTTATTACATTAAAGAACACGAGTGGATCTTAATGGAGGATACTGGCACCGCGAAAATTGGCATCACAGATTACGCTCAGAAAGCGCTAAGGGAGATTACATACTTTTACGTAGAGAAGAGAGGTGTTGAAGTCAAACGGATGGAGACAATCTGCAAAATAGAGTCAGTAAAATGTGTTGCTGAGATAATGAGCCCCCTTTCGGGCGTGGTTGTCAGATTCAATAACGGACTAATTGACAACCTAGCCATAATAAACAATGACCCTTACGGCAAAGGTTGGATGGCAATTATCCGCCCTACGAACTTTGACAAGGAGCTAGAAAAATTATTAAAACCAGAACTTTACGCCAAGCACATTAAAGAACTTACCAAAATTGACGAAACTTTATTGATTTATAGATGGAAAAAAGGAGCAAAGAAAAAAACGGACGAATAAGAAAAGTTCTACACCTAGACACCAAGCTTGCTCAATAAATCAGACGTTTTCACACGGTTCATGCCCAACTCTAGATCCTTTGGGTCTATTCCGAGAGCAAGCCCAAGGACTTGTGGATAGAAGAGTACCGGCAGGTTATAAGCGACATTAAACCTTCTCTCTATCACCCTCTGATTTCTGTCGTACATAGAGCCACACAAGGGGCACATCAGAACTATCGCGTCGGCACCCATAGCGTTGACATTGTCAAGTTTCCTCTTTGCCATCGCCAACGCAATGTTATCGTCAATGTCCAAAGTCACTCCGCCGCAACACTGCGTCTTATCCTCATATTCTACAGTCTCCGCGCCCAGGGCAGAGATAAGTTCATCTAGAGTTCTTGGAAACTCGGGGTCCTCAAATTTGTCAAAAACGTCTGAAGGTTTAAGATAATGGCATCCGTAGTGGGAGGCTAACTTGAGTCCCTCCAAGCTGTTCTTAACCTGGCTTCTAATCTTTTCAGGACCAACGTCTTCGTACAGAACTCGCACAAAGTGTTTAACCTTGACCTTTCCTTTGTAAGCCCGACCTATCTTCTGCAGTTTCTCGTTGACCTCTTCCCTTAACCCATCATCGTGTGTCAGCTCTTTGCTGGCTTCCGCCAGCGTGGAGGCGCAACCTGTGCAGATGGTGCATATGTCTATGCCCATGCCCTCAGCAACGCTTAGGTCCCTGGCAGCTAGAAGCAAGGCTGTTTCTTGGTCTACGGACTTTATAGGGAAGCCGCAACAGGCAAAGTCCTCTGCGTCTATGAGTTCCACTCCAAGTTCTTTGGCGACCTTCCTCGCTGAAAGCTCAAACTGTCTAGACATCACAGGTGCAAGGCATCCCAGGAAAAAGGCGTACTTCACTTTATTCTCCTCCTCCAGCGCCTGACAGTTTGTTCAAGCCAGTTAGCTTAAAGAGCTTTTGAACCTCTTCGTTTATAGGTGGAATTTGCGGCAACCCGAGTTCCTTCCGTTTGGTGTTGTCAAACTTGCTTATGGGGAACAGTCTGCCATTAGCCCCTACAAGCTCCACTCGTTTAGCAAAGGAGCTGTGAATATAACCTTCTTTGACTGCCAGATTTTTGAGAACGTTCATCACGTCGGCTATCCTAACGTCCTGTGGGCATCGTTCCTGGCAGGTGTAACATGCAGAACACAGCCATATGAAGTCGCTTGAAAGGACCCTTTCCCTCATGCCGAGCACGGTCATGCGTATGATCTTTCTAGGATTGTATTTCTCCTCTATCTCCCTAACCGGGCATCCGACATTGCATGTTCCACACTGATAGCACCTCTTTATGTTCTGTCCTCCAGGAGCTTTAGAAACTTCGTCTTTGAACCTAGGGTCGAGTTTGGTGACCACCAAAATAGGCCTCTCCGCACTTAATTTGAATAACCAACCTTTGTAGTTGAATATGCCATCCAGCGTTCCTCATTTTGAGAATAATATAGAACCATTTGACTTAATTTAAGTATTTGTTTTTGGCGCGCGGTCATGTCCAGTGACACAACTCTTTGACGCGCAAATTGACGTCATAGGCTGACAGAATTCTTTGCAAGAAGAGAAGGAATCACAACCGTAGTTAGAACAATCACTTTGAAGACGGGAGCGGACTGTTATCTTAGCGCTATGCCAATAAAGTGAACCTTGTTGTCGAAAAAGAATCGCAACGAATAGTTGGAGCCCAGATTATTGGGGTAGAGGAAGCTATCCAACGCATAAATCCTCCATCCTTTGCCATACAAAAACAGATGACTATTCAAGAACTAGCGAAAGTGGACACAGCGTACGCACTACTCCTGTGCGAGACATGAGAACTCATGGTCTTAGCCGCAGAAATTGTGCTGATGAAACTCCGATAAAACATAATTTCCCTCTTCTTTTCCCAAAGAACTTTATATACCGTAGGAAAATTAATATGGAAAGCATATTTACAGTAACGTAAAACTATGAACAATGGTGATTTAGAATGGCGATAAAAGTAGCTATAAACGGATTTGGCAGAATTGGACGTTTACTCTTCAGAGCTGCTACAGAAAGAAAAGCCAACATAGACTTCGTAGCGCTAAACGACCTCGCACCCGCAAAAACCTTAGCATACTTACTTAAAAACGACTCAGTACACGGACATCCACCATTCAACGTAAGAGTTGAAGAAAACACGATAATCGTAGACGGCAAACCGATAAAAGTGCTCTCAGAAAGAGACCCTGCACAACTTCCTTGGAAAGACATGAACGTCTACCTAACTGTTGAATCAACAGGGCTATTCACAGCCAGAGAAAAAGCTTCACTACACTTGCAAGCAGGCGCCAAGAAAGTCTTAATCTCCGCACCCGCCAAAAACCCAGACATAACCATAGTGCTAGGCGTAAACCACGAAAAATACAACCCTGCAAACCACAACATCATCTCAAATGCTTCATGCACAACAAACTGCGTCTCTCCAGTTGTCAAAATATTGAATGATAACTTCGGTCTAAAGAAGGCACTTATGACAACCGTCCACGCATATACAAACGACCAAAGAATCCAAGATCTAGTCCATAGAAAACTTCGCAGGGGCAGAGCAGGAGCAGTGTCAATTATACCCACAACAACAGGAGCCGCTGTAGCCGCCACCACTGTACTTCCAGAACTTTCGGGAAAAATGAACGGCCTTGCCTTAAGAGTTCCAGTACCTAACGTTTCAATAGTCGACCTTACTGCTTTGCTGGAAAAGGAGACAACGGCGGAGGAAATTAACGGTGCGTTCAAAGCAGCTGCAGAGGGACCGTTGAAGGGGATAATGGACTACACAGAAGAACCGCTTGTGTCAGTTGACTTTAACCACAATTCATACTCTGCAACAATTGATGCACTATCCACGATGGTAGTTGGTGGCAACTTGGCAAAGGTGCTTGTTTGGTACGATAACGAATGGGGCTTCTCCTGCCGCATGGTAGAACTCATCGAACTCATAGGTAAAAAAGCCGGCTTGTAAACAACGCAAAACGTTCCTGAAAAATGTCCTTAGAGGCATTCGCCCTCTATTTTTTTGGTTGGTAAAAAATGTCGAAAATCTTAACCATAAATGACTTCGACTTCAGAAACAAAACTGCTCTGGTAAGAGTGGACTTTAACTCTCCAATTGATCCCCAGACGAAGAAGGTCCTAGAAGACGTAAGGATTAGAGTACATGGAGAAACAACAATTAAAGAACTCGCTCAGAAAGGCGCAAAAGTCGTAGTGCTAGCTCATCAAGGAAGACCTGGAGAGCCCGACTTCATATCTCTTGAGCAACATGCAAAGATTCTCAGCAAGATACTGAATAAGCCCGTCAAGTACGTGGATGACCTTTTTGGAGAGAAAGCTAAAAAGGCCATAAAAGAATTGAAAAACGGACAAATTCTGATTCTAAAAAACGTTAGAACATACCCCGAAGAACGAAATAAGGAAACTCCCGAAAAACACGCAAAAACAGATTTTGTAAAATCGCTGGCACCCCTAGCTGACGTGTTCATCAACGACGCCTTTGCAGCTGCCCACCGCTCCCACGTTTCCATCGTGGGCTTCACAGCTGTCCTACCTAGTGTTGCGGGGCGAATTATGGAGAAAGAACTCAACGCCTTAAGCAAAGCCCTTGAATCGCCAGAGAAGCCCTGCATCTACATTTTGGGCGGTGCCAAGGCAGACGATGCCCTTAGAATTTCGAAGTACGTATTGGATAACAACATCGCTGACAACGTTTTAACAGGTGGTGTGGCGGGGCATCTATTCCTAGCTGCAAAAGGTGTAGACCTTGGAACCCCAAACATAGAGTTTCTCAAGAAGAAGGAGTTACTAGGCTTCGTTTCTGGCATTGAAAAATTGATAAGAAGCTATCCAGACCAAGTTAAAACGCCTTCCGACCTGGCCATAGATGTAGATGGTAAACGGGAAGAAATAGCCATAGAAGAGCTTCCGACAAACTATCCAATATGCGACATTGGAACGAAAACCATTCAGCACCATGGCGGAATTATACGAAAAGCCAAGTCTATCGTAGTCAGCGGACCTATGGGAATTTTCGAAAACAAAGAATTCATGAAAGGAACTAAGGAAATCCTAGAAGCTGTAGCAGACTCGAAAGCCTTCTCTCTTGTTGGAGGAGGTCACACGGTAGCGGCAGTTGAACAGTTGGGGCTTGAAAAGAAAATGGGTTACATAAGCACAGCGGGTGGAGCGTTAATAGAGTTTCTAATGGGCGAAAAACTGCCTGGGGTGGCTGCTTTAGAAGCCGCGGCAAAAAGACAACCCTAACTTCCTTCTTTTTTATTGAAGAATTTGGGGAATGGCTGCGGTAATACCGTTTATCACGAACTGTATGGCGATTGCTAGAACGATTATGGCCATTAATTGATTAACTGCACGTAGCCCTTCGTCGGATACAAGCTTTGAAATTTTTGAGGCGTACCTCATACCGAGATACAGTACTAATATTCCAACCGCGATTCCGACAAACACCAGAAATGTGTGTAGCAGCGTTTCAGCTTGAGAACTGAGGAGTATCACAGTTGTGATTGTGCCGGGACCAGCTGTAAGCGGAAAGGCTAATGGAACGATGGCAATGTTCTCTCGTTCTGCCTCTGAGTATTCTTTTCCTTTTGGATGGAGCATGTGGATTGCAACTGAAACCAACAGGATTCCGCCTGCGATTTGGAACGCTGCAATTGTTATGTTGAAAATCGAGAATAGCAGTTGTCCTGTTAAGGCGAAGAACACTAAGACCCAGAAAGAAATGCTAATAGATTGTCTGACAATTTGGCGTTTTTCACTTTCGTTTAAATCCTTTGCAAGAGTAATGTAGGCTACAATGGTGCTGGCGGGTTCAATCACGGCCGTAATCGAGGTAATCGCTAGAATGACAAACTCTAGTGAGCCAATCATAATATTTGAAACCTCATATGGTTCCTATAGGCGTTCTTCATATCCTTCGATAGTGCAGTGCTTTTTAAGGTATTCCTCCAATTTGTGTCCCAACACTAGTTTTAGCAAGTTCATTCGTATTTTTAGGTATTCACCTTGAAGGATGTCGAAGTGAAAGCCGTCCCATTTTCGTCCATTAACGAAAGCTGCTTGCCTCACCACTCCACCTTTTTTGAAACCGCATGCTTTCAAAGCCTTGTGAGCACGGTGATTGTATTCTACGCTCCATGCTTCGCAACGTTCCATATTCAGTTGGTTGAAGGACATTTCCATCAGAGCTACAGTAATTTTTTTACCCAAACCTTTTCCCCATAATTCTTTCTTGCCAATGTATATTCCAATGTCTGCGGTCTTTACGTTGCCCCATTCCTCTCGTCGTATACGAGCAATCCCGATAGACTCTTTTGAATCAATGAGTTCAACGATAAGGTGAAGCTGTTTCTCGTCCTTGACCCACTCTTCGTATTGCTTCTCCAGCTGAGCCATATTTACGAAGTTCAATGGGTTACTTCGTGAGTACATTATTAGTTCAGAATCGTTTTCCCACATGTGCAGCAGCTTCAAATCTTCTCTTTCAGTAGGTCTAAACCTAAGGTTTCCAAACTCAAACATACAGATTCACTACCTGAATCTACAACGCTTTGGGCACTGCAAATTATTAACTTTAGCTATGATACGGTGGCCAGAGCCAGTTTCCAACAAGTACCTTTTAAGACTTTATTTCAGGCCTTTGAGATACTAACTCCTCTAAGCTTCTTGCGAAGTCTGTTTCTAATAGTTCATTTACATCCCCTATAGAGTTCTCTAGCTCATAGTCGAATTTTATCTCCCCTAAAAAGGACACCTTGAACTTTTCAACATTTTCACGAATGAACGATGAATCGGTCATCTTCATGTTCTCCACAACACCAATGATAGGCACATTCAAATCCCTCAGTAACCTAATCAATTTTCTCACTGTTTCAAATGCCACCTTAGATGAAGTCGTAACCACGAGAAAGTTGATGTCTTTGACGAGTCTTATCATATCTAATGTCGCATCTCCGATGCCAGGAGGCATATCAATCACTAGGAAATCCAACGAGCCCCACTGAGTGATAGCCAATAACTCTATTATTGCGTTAGAGATGTCGACGCCTCTCAAAGGCGTCGGAGCATCACCTGAGTAATAGATGATCGACATGTGCATTAAACCGTGAGCCACAGGCGGGACAATTCCCTTTTCTTCCTTTGGATACAATCCGTCAATTTCCAATATAACATGGGTAGACGGGCTAGAGAAATCCAAGTCCAGTAGACCCACTTTATGGCCACTTCTCGAAAGAGTAAGCGCCAAAGTAGATGCGATTAAGCTCTTGCCTACTCCTCCTTTGCCACTTGACACCGCTATTATCTTCCTTATTTTTGCCAATCTTTCATCGATTATGTTCAGTCTAGGGTCAACCATCGCTACTTTACTCCTTTTATGGAGCCTAGCCAAACTCCACGCCCTACGGAGACTTCAAAGTCTGGGCTGCCACATTTAGGACATTTTACGTACGTGTGAGCAATCTCCGGAATAAAGTGGATTGCTTCTGAGACAGCTTCGCTCAGGTTCTCTGCGCTAAAACTCCATTGATGCCCACAAACGTTGCATTTCAATTCAGCCCTTACAGTTTCAAAATTGAACTTTGCTTTTTTGAGAAGGGGAGACTGAAGTTGAGATAGAGCAAACTCGAAAATTTCCTGATCTATCTGTTGCAGTTCACCAATCTTGATTTTGACTTCAGTAATATCTTTAAGTCCTTCTTCTCCGGCTATTTTAAGAATTGTAGAAACCACTGCTTCTGCTAAAGCCCATTCGTGCATGCTGAAACCTCAGACTAGCTGTGTTTAAAAGTATTGTAACTTTGTGCGCAATTGAAACTTTTGGTCAGTTGGGTTTGATCTCAGCTTCTATTTGCTGCCATCCATATTTGATTAGCGCATCTGTTCTAAATCGCACAAAAACTGGACAAAAAAAGGCTTCACTAGCATCTTCGAGCAGGCACGCTTATATTGAAAAGATGTTCAACCTCACTTCTTCTACGCCCCTTCTGGCTTTCAACTTTTCTGCCAACCATTTTATTTCCTTAGCCTCACCTTTCACTGCAATTGTTTCTAAACACTTTTCTTTGCTTAAATGGACATGCATCGTTGCACAAATTATAGATTCGAAGTGGTGTTGGATGTCGATTAAATCGGATTCTAAGTTTCTTGTTTCATGGTCGTATATCAGAGTTATTGACCCTGCCTTTGTTCCTTTTACGTCTGCAAGCGCGCGCGCCTGACTATATGCTTCCAATAATAGAAGATCCTTATCTTTCGATGCTTCTTAGCGGGGTTTTGGGATTTGTTCTTGTCCTAGGCATAACGTTTCTGCTAGGAGTGACTGTAACGCATCGAGATGGTTAGTCTATATTCTTCTTTTTAATGCAAAAAGGCAGGTTTTGGTAGCGGGGAGTAGATTTGAACTACTGATCTCTGGGTTATGAGCCCAGCGGGTTAAACCTGGCTACCCCACCCCGCTTCACTTTTCAAGTTTGATATCATAGCATGCTTTAAATGTTTCGAGGTATCATTGCCTGCGAAAAGCATTATAACATCTGCCATGTTTGTCTTAGCTGTGCAGAGATTTGCAGAACTCATATATCCATGAACAATTTCGTCCAAAACTTGACAAGCCCATCTTTATAGAAGGACTTCCGGGATTTGGAAATGTAGGAAAGATTGCGGCACAATTGTTAATTCAATTTAGTGAAGCTAAGCTGTTTGCAGAATATTATTCACCATTTTTCCCAGATTACGTCACCATTAGTGGGGATGGGATTTGCAGTCCTCCACGTTACGAGTTTTATGTGCCTCTATCTGGAGAAAAGTTGAATGCAGTCGTTTTAACTGGGAATTTGCAGCCACCGCTGGATAATGTCGTGGCTCACTATGAAATATGCGAAGAACTTTTAGATTTCGCCCAGAAGTTAGGCTGTAAATCGGTGGTAACCATTGGCGGCGTGCCTGTCTCAACTGATAAGAAAGAAGTTTATGTGGCAGCTACATCAAACGAGTTGGCTGCAAAAGTCATGGGAGAGGGCGGCATAATCTATGGAAAGGGGCGAATTATGGGGGCTACCGGGCTGCTACTCGGGCTAGCTAAAGAGCGAGGGATGAATGGAATTTGTCTTTTAGGTGCAACTGAGGGGTTGCAGTCAGATAAGGATGCAGGGTTTGCGGCATTCAACTTGTTAACAAAGATTTGGGGGACAGGAAATAAGCTGGGGCAGTAGAAGAGAAAAAGAAAAAGGTTAATAGTGAAGTCTTAACGTATGTTTCACGAATGGAGGATGCTCGCTTAGTGAAAGCTATTAGCAGGTTTGCAAGGAAAGAAGTCAAGCAGATGTTGCATGTTGTTTTAGCTGCACTACTGTGTTTTATTGGCCCGACATATCTTGTAGCTGCGGTGAGCAAAATTATTCCTCAAATATATGCAATGGCTTTGGGTTTTGTCTGTTTCCTGATTGGAATTGTTCTTGTGCTTAGACTGGTTAAAGAGTGAGATTATGATTTGGCCATATTTTGGGAATTAGAGAAGAAAGGAGTGCGCACGCGTAGGTTTAGATTGATTGTTTTGAAGTGGCATTAGGTTTTTAAGTGATAGAAGATGCATGGGGCTTGATTGGGGAATGTGGGTTTGAGTTTTGCTGTTGTGGCAGAGAATCTTGTCAAAGTTTTTGGTAGTATTAGGGCTTTGGATGGTTTGAGTTTTAAAATCAAACGTGGCGAGATTTATGGACTTATTGGCCCTAACGGTGCCGGGAAAACTACGGCACTTAGAATTATCTCTACATTAATCATGCCATCCTCTGGTTCAGCGAAAGTATACGATTACGATGTGGTTAAGGAGGCTTCAGAGGTTCGTAGGCTCATAGCTTATCTTCCGGAAGAAGCAGGAGCTTACAAGAATCTTTCTGGAGAAGAGTATCTGAGGTTTATGGCGAAGTTTAGTTCAGAAAACAAAGAAGCTCTGGAGGAGACTATTAGAAGCGCTGCTGTGATTTCTGGGCTTGGTGATCGCCTGCGCGATAAGGTGAAAACTTATAGTAAAGGTATGAAACGTCGACTTCTCGTAGCTAGGGCGCTTATGACAAAGCCGAAGTTGGCGGTGTTGGATGAACCGACGAGTGGGTTGGATGTTCTTCATTCGGTTCATGTCAGAGAAACCATTAAGAAATATGTAAAAAGGCACAACGTTGCCGTTTTGCTCTCAAGCCACAACATGTTGGAGGTCGAATATTTGTGTGAAAGAGTTGCCTTGATTAATCACGGAAGAATTGTGGCAGAGGGCACTCCAGAAGAGCTAAAGTCAGAGAATAATGTTGAGAATTTGGAAGAGGCTTTCGCGAAGGTGGTTGGTCTTGCTTAAAGGTTTAGGAAACGTTGTTGTAAAAGAACTCAAAGAACTGCTGCGTGATCCGAAAATTCTAATTGGAATGATTGTTTTCCCACTTGTGATGCTCCCAATCATGGGATTTGTTATGAGAGGATCTATAGAATCAACAGAAGAGCGCCTTCAAAGCCTCCAAGTAGGTCTTGTAGATTTTGACCATGGTGTCATCGCTAAGAATTTAACAGATTTCCTAAATAGCTTTTCTACAATGACAATCATCAACATCAGCGCTTCAAACGTGGATGAAGCCGTAGAGATTTTGCAAACAGAGACAAATGCAACCGACCTCATTGTGGTTCCTTCAGGATTCACCGAAAATGTGTCGAAGGGAGATCCAAACTATCCCGCTACCGTTGAAGTTTACAGTGTTTTTACTGGCAGTGGCGGAATCGCTGAGGCGGCGAGTTCCTCAGTTGTTAGTGGGTATTTGGAGGCCTTCAAAAGATGGTTGGCGCCTAATCCATTTCAGACTGCATCAAAGTCAATTATTAAAGGTAAACCTACAGATGTCCCGCCTGGCGTGCTCTTCAGCATAATGTACTCGCAAGTTTTTGCTTTGCCTGTTACCATAAGTATATTGCTTGTTTTTTCTATGCAAATTGCTGCAACTTCCGTGGCATCGGAAAAGGAGGAGAAGACTCTTGAAACGCTGTTAAGTCTGCCCATAAGCCGTTTTACTATATTGTTTGGAAAGCTTGCGGGATCAACTATCGTTGCAGCTGTGGGCGCTATCGCCATCATTATAGGGTTTAATTATTACATGGGGTCCTTCATGATTATGGGCGACATGGGTGTTTCCGTAGACCTTGCAGCTATTGGTTTGGCTCCAACTCCTCTAGGATACCTGATTCTAGGAGCTTCGGTTTTCATGTCTCTGCTTTCGGCTCTTGCTTTAGCGATAATTATATCGGCTTTTGCAGAGGATGTTCGAGGTGCGCAGTCAGTCGTCGGCTATCTTAACGTCATTATTATGCTGCCCATGTTCATCATCATGTTTGCTGACTTCAATTCTCTACCTTTAGCAGCCAGGATCGTTCTTCTTGCCATCCCGTATACTCATCCAATGCTGGCAGCCCAAGCTACTCTCACTGGAAACTATTTAACCGCGGTCTTCGGCGTTATCTACGTGGCAATATTCACGGTTGCCTTGCTTTACATAGCTGCAAAACTGTTTGCCACAGAAAAGATTTTGACTGCAAAGTTGAAGCTCAGAGGTTTAAGGCTTAGAAAGAAGAAAAGCTAGCATCCAAGGTTCAAACTTTAAGCCCACACACACAACCTGACCAACCAACCAACGACTGGGATGCACCTGCTTACTGACTCACCAGTATCAGCACTGACATGCGGAAGCATTCCACTGATTACAGGGCAGTTACTGAGGGGCATATGGGGCATAAAAGGGCATAGGGGTTTGAGTTATCATTATCGTTATAATAGTATACGTATGTGCGTATTTTTTTTTAGGATGCAGGAAGGGAAAATAGGGCTTGCATAGGGAAAAGAGGCTTTATGCATAACGTTCTTGCGCACGCATAAATATTTCGCTTTGAGTACCTTTTAGTGCACTGAAATGGAGTTGATGAGAGTGGCATTCAAAGAGGTTTTTTTCTGGCTCATGCTTCTGATGCTGATCCAGAGAAGAGTATATGTGTTGTCGAGACTTCAAAGTGTAAACTCTTTGTGGTTGTGGTCAAGTGTCAAAACCACGCAGTTGAAGTGTGCAGAAGCCTTGTCAGAAAAGAAAAAGTCGATTCCTTCATACTCTGTCCTGGATTTTCCCGTAAAGAAGTTGCATGGATCTCAGAAGTTGTCGGAGGGAATGTTGGAGTTTTTGTTGCGAGAGGAGATGGTCCAAGTAACAGAGCTTCATCAAAGGTAAGATAAAGAAAAGGCTATAGAGGCATGCATGCGACGATACCAAAATGCGAAGGAAGTGGAGGCAAGATTTGTTATACATAGTCCGATAGTCAGCCAAAACCACCATTGATTCCAAATATCGCGAGCATATGTGAATAGCCCAAACACAAATAAAAGGCAAAGCAACTAAAGCTTAGGATGCACGTGTACCTATGGAACATATTGAAATAGCTATTGTTGGTGGTGGACCTGCTGGTGCCTTCTGCGCATACAATCTGGCGAAACATGGTAGTTACCCATCAATCTTTGACGCCTCTCACCCTCGCGAAAAACCTTGTGGTGGAAGGGTTTCTCCTTTTGCGCTTAGAAAATTTCCAATATTGCATAATGTTCCAAAATCAAAAATCTATGTTAATAGATGTTGTTTAGTTTCTCCTAGAGGAGCGAAAGCTCTCGTTTTCGGGAAGATTGGAATGAATATCTCGAGAATGCAATTAGACAGATTTCTTCTGGATACAGCAATAGCTGCAGGGTCAGTACATATAAAGGAAAGAGTTTTAACCATCAGAAGAGAAGATACAAATTGGGTATTGGCAACTAAAAGAAGGAAAATTAGGTCAAAGTTTCTGATTGGAGCAGACGGCGTTAACTCTATGGTGCGAAGGAGAATTCTGGGTCGTATACCTCCTGAGAATCTAGGAATATGCTTTGGTTATTTTGTGACAGGACGTAAGCCTATGTTGATAAAATACCTAGAAGATATCCCTGGTTTCATATGGTCTTTCCCAAGAGAAGACCATACAAGCATAGGAATAGGAAGCGATTTTAGGTATGGAAAGTGCTTAAAACCAGTTTTGAAGCGATTTACTAGGGTTCATTATCGTGGTTTAAAAATCATTTCTGAATGGGCAGCAACTATACCCTCCGTAAAAGATCCTGGGTTCTTAAGACTTCCCTGCGCAGGTGATAATTGGGGGCTAATTGGTGATGCTGCGGGTCATGTTGATCCTATTACTGGCGAGGGTATACTTTATGCTTTATGGGATGGCGAATTACTTGCGAGAGCATTAGAAAAGGGTGATATTGCTCTTTTCGATACTTTTTGGAGGACCGAGTATGGGCAAAACTTGATAGCAGCAATAAAGCTAAGAGATCTGTTGTACAACACTCATGTTCTTGAGATATCGGTTAGATTAGCTGCTGGTAGTAGATCCCATGGCAAGATAATATGTGATATGATAAATCATGAATTAGAGCATCAAATGTTTTATAAAAGAATACTTCATGAATTACCAAAAATCCTATCTGAATATGTTCGTAACATTATAACATCGAGTTGACGCGCGTACATGCGGCCCAGTAATATGTGTGCGCGTGCGTAAACTTGGGTAGAGAGAAATAAGGTTTCGATATTTTCTTCTGATATTAGTAATTGTTGACATTTTGCTCTGGCTTGGTACTATTTACATAAGTAGCGTGCGCGTGGGGGTGGGGCAACGTTGATTTTTGTATTTGCTGGTTTAAACTTTAAGAGACGCCATAACTATCTTATTTTTTGAGGGCTGGTGAGCTGGCGGATGGCTCCGAGCTTACTGAGAGCTTGAGGAAACTCCGTCCACCGTGCAGACTTGCAATATCCGTTAAGGATTTAGGGCGAGAGTCCTGGCAACAGAACAGAAACGAAACGTCCGTCCGTGCGTGTGACGATGATGCATGATAAGTTGCTGAAGGATGCTGGATGTGAAGCGGTGAAACGGCTGTCCTGCAAGGTGAAAGGGCAAATAGACGCTTATGAGGACTGCATGAAGCGTGGGTAGCCCGATTAGCTGAATGCCATCTTTGAACAGAAGGCGGGTTACGACCAGTACACCAGCCCTAGAAGGTTGGGAACCTTTAAATATCTCTACTGCACTAGTTTTTTGAGTTGAAATGCGGTTCTTTGAAGAGTTGCTGAAGTTAGATTCTGATTGGAGAACTTCTGAGTATGCTAGTGTTGAGATGTGGATTCGCAGGTTGCGTCGCAGAGGATCCGTCTCAACTTCAATGGCCTATTTCAAGTTGCTGGCTTGGTTTGTTAGGTTTACAGGGCTTTCCCCTGATGAGTTTGTCAAGTTGCCGAAGGATGATGTGGCTTTTAAGGTTCAAAGTTTTTGTGACAGGTTTAGTGATGAGGGTAAGAATAGCACGGCTTTGAATGCTATGAAGGCTTTGAAGAGTTTTTTGAAGGCTAACAAGTTTAAGCTTGAGGAGTTAGAACTTGACAGTTCCTACAGAGTTATGAAGAGGCCTGAATATGTGCCTAATAAGGAAGAAGTTTACAGAATGGCTACTGTTTGCGGCTTGAAGTGGAGGGCGATAATCTTGTGCTTGTTTCAGTCTGGCTTGAGGAATAGTGCGTTAAGGGCTTTGACGTATGAAATGGTTAAGGATCAGCTGGAAAGCGAAGGGTTTCCAATAAGAGTCCACATAACCAGTGAGTTGAGAAAGGTACTCCCAGATGCCTGCAAGGAAGGCGTGGATTACTGGACATTCTTCGGCGCTGAGGCAAGCGAAGCGTTAAGGCAATATGTGAATTGGAGGAGAGAAAAACGTGGAAAGACCGAAGAGGACGAGCTGCTGTTTCCTTCTGATTCAAGGAGCTTAAGCAAAGAGGATCGGCTGAAGAAGCCCATGGACCAATGGCATTTAACGAGGATTGTAAAGAAAGCTGCTCGGAGAGCAGGAATCAAGAAGTGGCATACCGTAAGAGCTCATAGTCTAAGGAAAACATTCAGATCGGTTCTAGACAGTGGGTATGTCGACGGGGGACAAATGGCAGAAGATGACAAAGAGTATCTGATGGGGCACAAGCTTCCAGGAGCCAAGGCACCATATCACAACGCAAACGTAGACGTCCTAGCTCAGAGATATATGAAACTGAATTGGGCACACGTGCACACTTCTATCGAACAATTAAGAAAGAAACAAGTTGTAGACATGGCGAAGCTACTTGGGTTTTCAGACGAGAAAATAAAGAAAGTTGAAGAAGCCCTAGCCAAGTACGAAAAAGTAGACGAAGCACTTGAAGAAATCAAGAAGCTAAGCCTTGAATCCCACAAAGAAAACGACGAAAGAAACAGCGTGAACAATTATAATGGAAATGGAAACTGCAGCAAAAGTGAAATCACAATAGTTCAAGGAGAACAAAAGCTAATCAGATTCATGAGTGAAGGTTGGGACCTTGTTAAAGAGCTGTCTAATGACCGGTTCATACTAAAGAATTGTTACAACTGATTCCATGTAAGCTTTCAAAATGTCTGCAAAAAAAGACCCACTGCTCTCCAAAAAACGTGAAATAGCCCCCACTGATATCTCCTAAAAAGCAGCCGAAATCCTACAAAAAGTGGCCGGGGTGAGGTAGCCTCGACTGCAGTGGAGATATCTCCCGCACAACCCCATTTTTTCTGCAATATAGCTTCGAATTCTTGGATTTTTCGCGACTTGGGGCAATGAAGGAAAAGCAGGGACTATAGTTTCATTTCTTCTCTTCTCAAATATTCCTTGTACATTTGACGAATATATTTTTGGTCAATTACCTCAAATCGAGGATTCTTTGCGCTATTTGATGCTACTCTTCTAATCTCTTCGATAACAAAAGGAGCTGTTTCACACGGATTCAAATAGAGCACTAATGCATGGTCAATAGAAAACAGTGACCCACACTGGCGGTATAATACATCTCCTTCACCCCTTTGCCTTGAAATAGGATCTGCCTTTATAACGATATATACGCCTTGTTGCAGTGAATAGATTACTTTGTCTGCTATCTCATATCCAGAATGCAGTTTTGGTTCAGTATTTGTTAATTTCGCAAGAATTCTAATCCAACAATCTCCTTGCTTTTTTTCCATACAATCTCTACACTCGTTTTCAGACACACTAGGTTTGCATTTTTCTCTTATTTTGGTTACATAACTCTGAACCTCAAGAGCGTTATCCTTAGGATTCAAAAACGGAAACAATTCCTGAAATTTGAAAAAGGTGGAAGGTGTCAAATTCCTTGCCAAAACACTTTGGATAT
Source organism: Candidatus Bathyarchaeota archaeon (assembly GCA_026014805.1). Taxonomy (NCBI): domain Archaea; kingdom Thermoproteati; phylum Candidatus Bathyarchaeota; species Candidatus Bathyarchaeota archaeon. The sequence continues at coordinate 67,421 of JAOZHR010000010.1, forward strand.
TGTCCTTTTTTGTTTCATCCGCACATATGAAACAGGCCTCAAGAATCATAGGAGAGCATGACCAATCGACGTGGTGTACACTATTGAGGGCGTGAATGAAGCGATTTGCTATTATTTCTTTGATTCCTGATTCTGTAAGATCTTTCAACCATTGCATTCTTGTTATCAACCGAGCCAAAATAAGAATCTGTCTGCGCGCGTAGTTTTCAACTGGATTTTGGATCCAATTCATCAATTTTGAGACAATTCTAGCACGTAGTTCGCCATGCCCTTCATATTGCCTTAATGCCTTGAGATATATCATCAGGTGATGAGGACTTAAATCTCCATTTTGAACATGTTTTTCCAATTGAGAAGGAAGCCGCTCTTTTACATCAACATATTGGTTAGGCAAGTGTGCAACAGCGGAGGCTAACATAAAATCTACCCACCGCGTATTTGGTGATCTCATGGCCCTTTCCAAGAACCTTTTGGAATATATTAGAAAATCTTCTTTCGCGGATTCATTATGAGGAAAACCAAACCCTGCAACTATTTCGAATGCTGTTGTCCACTCTAACGAATTTTGTCTTTCATTGCCTCTTTCAGTAGGATCACGATACTTATAGTAATCATTTGCTGGATCTCTTTTGAAAAGATTCGGATATCTTTCTAGATAGTTTTCCCATTCTTCCCCCAGAGTTCTAAAGAGGTAATAAGAATTCAAAAAGAAAGTCTTTACGCCATATCTCGGCTCTTCGATGCTTTTCATATACTTATAGTAATTTTTGTTATGTTTGGTTATCCAATAATTAGTTAGATCTAAGTAGTTCATCCTCTTCCCTTCTGATACAATACTGAAAAGCCATGCTTGAAAGAAGTGCTCAAAGAAGACTCGCCCTCTATTATTGATATTAATTCATTATAGGTTATGATTGATACGTCAATTTTGATGTCTTCATTCTCAAGGTTTTCTTTCAGTCTTTTATACAATTGCTCCAAAGGCCAGAAAGCTGCTTTGGAAGATACGCACACTATATCCAAATCGCTGTTTTTTTCTATCGAAAACTTTGCACTCGAAATAGTAGAACCATGTAGTATTAACATTATCGGAGATAAAAACTCAAAATAATTCATCAGTTTATGTCTGGAAATCCCATTTGGCAGCATATTTGGATGGAATTCAACATGAGATTCGATATTTGCCAGTGCATTAACTAATAATTCATAGTTTTTGATCATTCTCGACAGCACGTACACTTCAGTTGTTTGTTTTTGATATTCGATTACTAATTATTAACTATTAACCAAAATCGAATCCGTACCGTGATTAGGCGTTCGACATTAGCGGTAATTGCCCGAATGCACACGCTACACTAAATAAATAGTACTATTCCATGATTCGTCGTTCAGTATTTTATTAGTAGTTGCAGAAACGGAAGCAGGAAAGTTTTGGGTTGGGGTGGGATTTGAACCTCCCACAGAGGAGATATCTCCCGATATGAGACTCTAAATGTCTGTTATCTTCCAACCTATAGATGTACTCCCTGCAATAAAAAGAGATATGGAAGTAAGTTCTAGAATATTTGAAGAGAGACTACACACAGAAATTTTAAAATAAGTGTAACATAATAAGGAGTAGTAGATGTGGCGGGACCGAGAGGATTTGAACCTCTGTTTTAGACTTAGCAGGTCCACGATCTTTCCTGGCTAATCTACGGTCCCGCTGAATGTGTTACTATTCACCTGGGAACACACCACGATTTGTGAAGCGAGTCATTCTTGAGACAAATCGTTCAAAAGTCCGACATTGGTCGTTCACATTGACATTAACGTCTGGGGTGTCTCTTCTACCTGCAACATGATATATCTCCGTCATAAGGTCAGAAACAACTCTGACGCACTCCTCAATTGTTGAACTGTAGCTTCTAAATGTAGCATCTTTCATAATTCTTTCCAACCGTTCGAATGCTTCATCGGACAACGTAATGCGAATAGATTTGAACTCTTCTTGGGACATTTAGAATCCCTCTAGGGACATCATATGTCCCTATAATGTTAAAAGCTTTGTGATCATTTCTGGTGCTTCCCTAGGATAAGTGTTCTCTTATCTTCTTTCTAACAGTTCTTCTCTGGATCCTATGTTTGAAGGATGGATCTAACTGTGCGACTGTCTCTCAGCGTTCTCTACCGTTCGCCAGAACACTTAAAGTGTTAAGAAGCTCAATCTATCCTTCCTTTATATCATAATTCCTAGGAGAAGCTAACACCTATATCGTTATAGTACTACGACCACCCCCCATGTACTTTCTATCCCCTGTTTCATTCATTATCCTGGTACTGTAGTCTTATTCTGTTATAGTAGAAGGTATCCTCTAGGTCAGATAACCTATAACACTATAATAGGTAAAGGGAATAACTACTAAGATTCCAATCAACCAGATTCACCCTGCTGGACCCAGGCACTTCGAGTTAATAATCTAAGTTTCTACTCTCAACCGTTAAGAAGCTAACAGAGAGATTCTAAATGTACAGAGTGGCAATAGAGTCAAAGAACATAGAACAAGGAAACTTAAAAAATATTCTTCTAAGGAAGAGGGAAGAGAAGAAAGAAGATCTGGAAGGGGATAGAAATTGAAGAATAAGTTTTTTAGGTATCAGAAAAAAGAGAGAATGAGATTAGAAGGACTATCAAGTCCATGTTATTTCCCAAGTGATGTAGTCAAAGCTACCTTCAATGTAGTATCTTTTTGAATAGTCATAGATCTGATGTCCACTTAAAGTTCCTATCAAGGCTGCTGGTTCTGTATGCTCTCCGCCACCAGTTGTATGCCAAGTTATAGTGATGGTGACACTGTAAGCACGGTCACTACCGAAGTTTATCATTAGCCCTTCTACATCATGGTAGTCTGTTCCTAACCATATGTCTGTGTAAGTGCTTGTAAGCAATGCTTTAACATCAGGCTCAACTCCCCCTGCTGGTCCCGTTGGTCCTCGAATTCCCTGTATTCCCTGTTCGCCCTGTGCTCCCTGTGAACCTGTGTCTCCTTTAGGTCCTTGAATTAGCCCAAATTGCGTAATGACTATAGTTGAGATGAGACTAGATGCTAGAATTGCAGCAATAAGCCCTGCTACGAATACTGTTTTTGATATTCCTATAGGACTACTTCCTTCCGACATTTCCACCACCGTTATAAGTTCAATGCTTTCTAGCTTAAATTATTTATGCAACATCATACTTTTGCTAATATTTATTGAATCTTCATAAACTATAATTGTTTTGAATGATGTCCTCTAAATCGAATAAAGTTGGTTTCAGTATCAGATCTAACAACCTATTCTTATTGCAAGAGGAAGGTCTGGTTATTAAGAAAAGCAAAGATACAAACTGGAGAAAGAGATTGGAATTCAATCGTGAAATATCGTCTAATACGTTCTATATCGAATCTTGTAGACTCAAAAGATAAGATACATTCTTTGACTGATTTTATGTATGAGACTCTTCATGAAGTTCCAGGAGAAATAGTCGATACAGAGATATACTTAGGAAGAGAAAAGTTGTCTGGACGGATTGATGTCATTAGAAAAACAGAAGAAGGTTACATTATTCAGGAAGAGAAATCATCCGATCCACCAATGGGCGATGGAGTGTGGCCAGACCATTTGCTACAAGTAAGTGCATACGCCTTTCTTGCGGGAGGTGGCTCTAGATATTCGCCTATAGTTGGTGCAATAATTATTTACAATGATTTGAAACCAAGAAAAGTGAAACCAAATCCAGAAAAAGCCAAAGATGTTCTTGAGAAGGTGATACATCTCTTGGAGAGTAATATTCTACCTAAGGCAGAAGAAAATGCTAAGAAGTGTCGCAAGTGTAATTATTATCCACTTTGTCAGATTCTGCCTCAAGAAGGAGAACTAGAAGATGCTGAAATAAAGAACCTCTTCACAAGAGGGAAAGAAGTTCTTAGCATTTCTAGAACCTGATATTGTAATCTGATATTTCCTAATTAGCTAAGTACCACATATAATGTTTTCCAGATCTTCTCTACTAGGCTTTTGAACCTTTTCCACTACAAGTTGAGAAAAAGGGAGTGGGTCTATCTTTCTCCTAAGTACCACCTGATTACTTCTTCATCATCCATAGCATCATAGTCCATAGTAAAGCCTATTCCAGTTCCGTATCCTTGTTCTTTTAAGATCTGTCTAAGAAACTTACCAAAGGCTTTAGTCATAATCTGTACAGTTTCTTCCAAGTTTCCTACTCTACCATTCGATTTAGGTTCTTCCATTCTAAGTGTATTAGATATCTTCTTAGCATCCTCTACTAGACTAACTCCACGAATGTACGTCGCAATGCTAGGATCTATAGCCTTTCCAACCATCATCTTTAAAGACCATATATTGATCCCAAATTGTGTACCAGTTCTCATGAATAGTTTTCTACCTAGATGCCATCCAAAGACTTTACCATTAGTTTCTATACCAGCTTTCTTTGCTAGACTTTGTAATCTTCTCAGTAATTGTTTAGTTGTTATTCCCTGGAAGAGATACTTATTCTCTTGATCAATTATCCTAATGTACTTCGCCATTAGTTCCTGTAGTTCTGAGTCTATGAAGACATGAGCTACTACTTCTTCTTTGCCAGTTTTAACTAAGATTTCTATGGGATCACTGTCTGATACTTGGAAGTCTTTCCACTCTAGTTTTACAGCATCAGAGATTCTAAGTCCTAAGAGCCATATCTTAACCATTACTTTGTCTTCTAAAGATCCTATCTTATACATCTCTCTAGCTTGATCTATTAATAAAATATGGTCCCTGGTAGACTGCTTAGTTCCTCCTGCTCCTAGTCCCTTTCTAAGTTTGATATCTATATTGTTATACCTACAGAACTGGATAACAGAGATTGTATAGGTTCTAGCAGTATTATGACAAAGTTTCTTCTTAATATCTACAAAGAACTGTTCAACTATCTTAGAGGGATCTTTCTCCTTCAATAGATTATCAATAGGTTTACCATACCACGCAATGAACTTCTTTAGCCCAATAGCATAAGATCTCTTAGTCTGACCTGATACCTGAGATCCCAGGAAGGTTTGCATTGTGTATATTCCTTTCACCTCCTGGAAGATTCAGTTTATGAATCTCTAATCAGGAGCTATGATATCAGACACGATATGTCTGTTAGCTCCCGCAAACTCCCATTTTTTCTCACATTCTCAGCTGAATGGAATAAACTCCGCTTTATACCAAATCTTCGACAAAGAAAAAGTCATGCCACGTTTTGAGCACTTTGGGAAAATTCTCTATTTCACTTTTTTCGATGAACCAGCGCTCTTCGTCGGAAAGACCTTCAATCTGTTTGATGAGTCTAAGGATATCTTCCTTTCTTGTGGAGAAATCGGATCTGAGTAGTTCCATCGCTTTTTCGCCATTCATCTTATTGTTTATCATGTTTGCCAAAAGGGCTGTTCGTGCAGCATAGAAACGAACATCGTCCCAGGCATAACTCATCCCTCGCACAAGAAGTGGAAGGAATCTTTGCAGACCTCTTCGTAATATCCTAAATTCCGAATGTGCTCGCGCGCGCTGTCCTTTCCTAGAATGCAACTTTTTTTCAATGATTTCGTCACCAACCTGTGGCGGTAGGCTTGCAACCTGGCATGTAAAAACCAAATCGTCGAAACATTCTCCCGGAGTGAACTTTCTACCGCGAACTCTTGACTGAATGGTCACAGCTTCATAGTACGCCTCAGCACATTCCTTGAAGCTGAAGTCAAGTTTTATGAGTTGGTTTATATCGTGAAAATGTTTTGCGTATTCAAGGCCATTTCGACTATGTACTAATTGGCGGCCAATAGTTGTCGGGCCAATTGTGGAAATTTTGTCTCCAATAAGTGCTCCAACGGTTGGTGTTACGATTTCCACTTGGGAATCGAAAAAAGGAGTTTTTAGAGGGGTTTGAACAGTAGAAAATTCAGGCTTTATTCCCATCGCGTCAAGTAAGAAGACTCGGCTTCGGTCAGTGATAGGCGGTGTCTCAATTCTATAAAGGTAAAATGGGATCTCATCACTAATCCTTGCATCTCTTTGACTATATGAGAATCCCTCTTTATCAAATTTCTGAAAAACTCTTTCGAGAACATTTTCAAACTCTTCTCTTGATAGATCTACGCATATGTCAGCGTCGACGCTCAATCTAGTCCATATACCCCTCTTACTACTCAATATGACTTGGACTGCGGATCCTCCTTTGAATATCAGATCTAATCCTTCCTCTACAAGTTGGCCAAGATACTCAAGACTGAGGATTGCTCTCTCTAGATTAGGTATGCTTCTAATGCCTCCTTCTGACAAGAAAGAGCTAATCTCCTTAGGATCATATGTTGACTTTGTGCCAATTGTCTTAGCAGTGTCGATCATTCTTTATCAGCTCCTTTGACCATTGTCAGAATGTTACGAAGTGTCTCTTTTTCTCGTCTAATCCATAGAACGTCTTCAGGTACGCGAGAGCCGATTCTTGTGTCTTCTCTCTTGAGACTATAAAGGAAAATGAGCATTTCTCGAAAAAGACCTCGTCTCCCTGCATATCTCAGCAAACGATCAAAATTCATCCCGTCTCTTTCGACCATATTTGCAAATATGAGTCCAAGCTCGAAAAGATCAAAACTCAGGCCCATTCTAGTAGTAAGAAAATACAAGTCTAACCATATCCGTTCGGGTGTGGGAATTAGATTGTTTTCAAACCAAACTAATCCGTAGAGTTCTTTCCTTTCAAGGATAAATATCGGCTGTTCTGGGTAGTAGGCATATTCTTGAAAATCTCTCTTGTATGGACGCAATACAGCATGATACCCTTTTTCTAACAGTGCATCACGGATACTCGCAGACAGCATCTTGGATGTTTCGACAAAAATAAGATCTCTGCCGACCGCGTAATGAGCATAGTCACCAAGCATGTTCAAAGACCAGACAACGAAATCTGCCATTGGGAAGCGCTCTCTGAGATCTTGCCCGAGTCGAATGAGTTCTGGAGTGGGTTTGACTATTGCGGTACTCCTTTTCCTGCGTTGATATACCCCTCTTCCTACTCTTTTGACGATTTCCATTCTTGCGAGTCGGCTTAAGTAGTTCTTTGCTGTTATCCAAGAAACGCCTAGGTCTTTTGCGATGTCTTCTATTGAAACTGTCTCATTCTTCGAGACATATTCTATCACTTTTTGTGGCACTGATGATGAAGATCTCATGGAAATCGATATACATTTGTCGATATATATAGTTTGTTGTCAAAAGTATATCCAAATGAGCATTAGCATGTTTTCTCTCTACGCCCACAAGGGCTAGCGATCTCTCCCGCAACCCCCCTTTTTTCACATATAGAGTCTTTGCTAAGCATTCAAATTGAAAAGAATGGTGTTCCAGAGAATTACTCGATAACTGTATCATTGATCACATCATATTCTAGCAATAAATATGAGTTTTCAAGTTTCTTACATTCCTTTAGTTTTAAAGCTTTCAACAAATGCAGTTGAGACTGATCCGTAAGAGAAAAGCCATCAACCAACGAAGACGTTTCCTTTCCCCCAACAATTAACGGCGCCACTACAATTTTCACATGATCAACTAAACCGTTTCGGAAAAATATTGCATTCAAAGTGCCGCCCGATTCAATGGTTATCTTTTCTATCCTATGATGCTTCCTCAATTTCACCAACAAGTCGGCAAAATCAACATCAGTTTCATAATATATTATCTCAATGTTATCGTATTCACTTTTTAGTTCAAATGCAGGATGCTTTGGATTGTTTGTCACAATAAATAAGTTTTCAAGCCAATTACATAGGTAATTGATTCCATGCTTGTTCAAATGCGGTTTTCTATCTACGACCACGAATTTCAATGGTTCCTTTTCTGGCACTTCTTTCTTATTATTGAATCCTACCTTTTCCAATACACGGCCAGAGTTCAGGTAATTTGTCCCTAGCGATTGCTCTACTTGATAATATTGCGCAAATCCTTCTTTAAGCCCTACAATTCTCTTCCAATCTAAATCAGAATCCAGATTATCAGTCGATCCAGTAGTTATTTTTCCATCCAGAGAAATAACTAAACATAATGTTGTTTCTGCTCGTTCAAACATCTTATCCACTTCTAATGATTTTGCTGTCTTCAACAGACCCATCGCAAACAACAGTTTAAAGTCTTTCCGCACACGTTGGATGTGACAGAAGAACCGCGGGATTTCTACACTACTCAAAGAAATGATTTGAGCCCTCCCCACAGTGGCGATGTCCTCTGCAAACCCCCTTTTTCCTTGTGTGTAAAGGATTTTCACATGAGAAAGAACTTCACAACCGTTTTCATCATCAAAACCTTGAAGTATCAGGGCAGATAGGGCAGCGCTTGGAGAAGAAGCAATCCATGGATGTTCAAGATCTCAAACAAAGGGTGGTGTCTTAAGGTGCTGTTCTAATGTAAGGACCAAACGTGTTGCCTTTAGCAGTGACTACCTTGAACTCATACTTGACGCCGGATGTATATCCTCCTGTGCGGGTCACGGTGAGCGTCACTGTGCTGCCTGGTTCCAATGTATGGGGCGTAGTGATACCATCATCAGCACATGCCACATCGTTTACTCGAACCTCACTAATTGAGAGGTCTGACGAACCAGTGTTCTTGATTTGAATCAGACAGTATGCATTATTTGTACCCCATGTATAGCTCGTGAATGAAAGTTCTTCTGTTTGCATGAATGTGAATGTTACTTCGACATAAGCCTCTTCATAATAGAGGTTATTTTCTGTAAAAATCGTTATAATCACTTTTGTGCCTCCATCGCTGGAAGTGAGGTTAAAGGGGCTTTTGACATACAAGACAACTGTCCACGCAGATCTCAGTGTTAATTCACCAGTAGCTTGCTGGAAAGTTCGTTGGATTCCATCGATGACGATGTTGAAGGAAGAGCTGGACAATTCCACGGGTGTTGGCTCTAGCTCGTTTGATATTGGACCCGTGTCAGTTTTCCAATAGTAGACATCACTCCAGTCGCACTCTATCCCTCGTATGGTGATTTTGCGAATTATGGCATCTCGTTCTCCGGTGTTGAGCACAACGATTGCCGCCTCAATCCATCCGCTTTGGTTGCCCCAAACGTGTTGATTCGATAATTCGAGAGTTTCCTCCTGGGCATCACTGCTACTACCACCATTAAACGATTGAAGCAGAATTATCCCTGAAGCTACGCCTCCAAAAAACATAATCAGAGCTAATGCAACAATTTTGCTGCTAAATGCAGTAACATTGCCAGATTCGACAGCAGTTTTCATGTTTAGGTTGTTTAGCGATGCGAGATTTTGACTTTTATGAAGCCGGAGTTCATGTGCATGCATTCTAATATGTCCGTTTTCAGATACTGTTCCTTACAGACCCCCGCGAGAAATCTTTCTTCGAGGCTCAGGCTAATTTGCCATTTGTCTTCTAATGATATTCTATCAGGTTTCCAGTTTTTAGAAAAAAAGAGGCTTTTCCGCTATAAACACTAATGTTCAAACCTTGAAAATGAATCCTGACTTCATAAAAGCCAAAATTCAATCATTAGATTTCTTATATGTGAATATCACTACTGAATCTTCCAATTCAACCAGTGCTATTAGTGGCAAAGTTGTTGCATTAGCTTTTACTGTCTTCGTTGGCGGCGTAGCTTCTGGAATTTTTCTGATCCAACTGCAAAATAACAACGCTAATAGCAGCACTCAAGAGGAAATACTGGATGTAACTAATCAACACATCTGGTGTAATCAAACCGGGTGGGCTGAGGCAGCAGTCGTCGTGACAAATACTGGGGAGAAGGATGTTGTACTTCGCAAAATCACGATTCGAGGTATAGAATGTAGCTGGGGTAATGTATATTATTGGAAAACGGATACAGGTCCCGTATCGAGTGAGTTGGAGCAAACACTCATTGAATTGTCTGGCAGTTCCTTTGACATTCTAATCGATGGAACGCAACAAACCTTTCAGCAAGCTACAACTGAACCGACACTACGATCTGGCTGGACAATTGTTCTGTACATAAAGCAGCCATACAACATAACATTAAGTGACGATGGCTCCAAGGTGATAATAGCTGTTTTTACATATGACAAGCTGTACTACACAGAAGCTTATGTGGTTGCGCAACAAATAGAAGCAGGTGGAGCTATTCTAGACGTTGAAAACATATATTGGAACGCCACCGCCAAAACAACCAGCATAGCTGTCAAAAACATAGGAACAAGCGACGCAAAAATCGTCCGCCTTTACATAGGCAGCACAGTTTCAAATCTCCTAGAAGTCACAGTCAATACAGATCTCAGCACGGCAGGAAGACTCCTTGCAGTCGACCAAACGATAACAATAGTTCTTGACTGGCCAAACAACTTAGCGTCTTCATGGACAAGCGGCAAAACGTACTACTTTAATATCGCACCCGAAGCGGGAACACCAAAAGAATTCACTTGGAAATCACCATCATCCTGATTTGCATACATTTCCTGGCGCAGAAAATGACTAGTAGAGAATCTCTGGCTGCAGTGGAGATATCTCCCACATCTTCCTCATTTTTTCTCTTTCGCGTTATGTCCTTCTTAACATTACGCCTTCCCAGTAGCGAATTTCGTCTGCGGAGCCAAAAATTTTAGAAACTTCAGATGATATAAGCTAAGATACGTTTCAGGGGAGGTAGCAGACTTTGAGTATTCTAAATCAACTGAAAAGAGAAAAAACTAGAGCGATAGCTATAGCCGCGTTCGAATTAGTTTTGGGCTTAACTATGATGCATGCATGCACCTAAATTCATGCAAATACCAGCCAGCTTTGATATGAAAGAATCAATTCAAAGGATGAAAGAATTCAAGAAGTCTTTTCCTGCCCCAGTACCCGACTTCACTGCGTCATATTTTTTATTTCAACTATCCAAAGAGCCACCTACAACGATAAGAAATCTCATTAATAAAAGTCTTCATACGCTTAATAGTCAACTAAGTAAATATGCTAAACCACTTTCCACGAACGACTTACTATACTTGGTTAGGGTATGGGCTTTCTTTTCAGAGAAAAGCAACGCAGTGAATGAGTTTTATAGATACTATTCGAGAGGATTGGACAAAATCTTGACTGCTAATCCATTGAATAAGAGGGATATCTATCAAAGTGTTCTCTTTCATTTTGCATGCATGAATGGACTAAGCTTCATGACCTTAGGAGGATAGTTGATATCATTTCGGTAGCCTCTAACGGGCATGTATGGACACCTTTTTTCATGATCCAAAAAGGGGCCTTAACTCAATGGAATGAAGGCGTGAAAGGAAGCGACTTTAGTGGTTCAATTGGAGTAGTACGCACCAAACAAAAATCAATCTTCATGAACCGCGTAAGAAAGGGATTAGGTATCCGAAATAATACCGTTTTTGAGTCCGTATGTCGATCCCTAAGGCAGGAGGAAGACTATGGATTGGAATTTCGTCTTGTAAGGTTGTTTTCTTCATTGGAGATGCTGGTTGGTCCTTCGGGAATTGGTTGCGGTATGAGAATTGCATGGTTGTTGGAAAAGGAACCCGAACTGCATGCATGCCTCACAAATCCAGAATCGAAGAGGGCAGAGATGGGCACTATGCATATCGGGCCCCCTCCACCGGAGTAGTCATAGATGATTGCGTAATCGTTCTTCCAGTCTTCGCGCCATACAATTCGAAGCCTTCCTCCAAACTCTGAAGATCGTACAACATGCAAGACTCGACCTCCTCGAATCCATATGTTTCTCCCTTTTTTCTCGTATCCGAAATTCAGTATCTCCTTCAACCATTTCTTAATAGCCTCCTATGTTTTTCAATAGCTTCTATCCTTCCACCTACACCCACCATCGAAGTTAGTGCAACCTCGATATAGTTCTCTTGTCTTCCTAGCCCTCCGCCACACCAATGGTGATCCACATGAAGGGCATATGCCTGCTGATCGCCCTCTGATAGCTCCAGCTTGATCTTGAGACACCATTTTTTCTGTGTTCTTCTTGCTTCTCTTATGCCAAAAGAAGAGAGGAAGATCGTACAACTCGTAAGCATTTGTGCAGAAATACTTCGCTACCATTTCGCTTGCAGCAATCAAGCTGTCTATATCATTTCCGGCTTGCTGTATCAGATTAAGATTGGTTAACTCCATTCTTACATGGCTGTCAGGAATACAACATACTATAGGATTGTACTGATATCTCCCAGTTTCTTTGAACTGAATTCTCAGCTCTCTGAAGATCAGGAAGGATTTCACTGTGAAATATGCCTTTGCCTTGTATTCTCTTGGATTGAAGATACCGTAGAGCTGCCTGAGTCGATTAATGTCAATCTCCTTGTTACCAATCCCTGGGAGTTCTAGTACTCTTCTGATTTCTTGCCACACATTCCCTCTCTGGGTTTTTCCAGTGGCTATGAACTTGAGTAAAACGAAGGTATTCGGATTCTGGATCCCCTTGTACGCAATATTCTTTAAATCTTCACGAAATTCACCTTTTGATTCTGCTTCCCTGAAATGCTCTAACGTGTAGTCTTTTTTGATAGTTTGAAAAACCTGTTCTCCTTTACCAGCTTCATAAGTGGGTTCATTATTCCACAATGCTGCAAGCACAAATAGATGAAATAGCTGGTCTTCATCCAACTCGCCTTTACAGTTCAGTTTTATTCCGAGCTTTCCAGCCCATGATAATAATCGCTTGTTCTGCACCCTGTCACTATGATGTTTCATAAACCATTCTGCTATTTCAGCACATTCAATGGAGTTCAATCAGTTCCCGCAGTGTAAGTTCTTGTCCTTTTGACTTTAATGTTTTGAGGGATTTTTTGATGCCGGTTGTCTACGGAAAGGGAAATGGAGGAGTTTTCTCGGTGACATAATGCTTATAGCTGCACTCCTTCCTTACCTGAATTAATGTCACCCTGTATGTTTATGATCTTGGGTTTGGGGTTATAGACAACGCTGAAAATAAACAAGCTGCTGGGCAACAAAGTCGTGCTTGCCGGAGATTCACTACTTGATCCCATCTATCTCACTAAAATCGCAATTATGCTTAAGGCCTTTGGTGCCATCGCTGCCGTAAATAAAGTGGATTATCTCTATTTGCAGGCTCTTCATGGCGGAGATATCCCTGATATTGACGGCGTCGCAGGTATTGACGCTGACTACACCTACCAAGACACGATCATTGAACAGAACGATCGAAGTCTAGAAGATATTATGAGTCCTACGACAACGATTGCGTCAGAAAGAGGCTCCTTAGCCCTCACGCATGCTCTCATAGAGCACAGGATCTTTGAACTCTACAATTTCGGGAACAATTATCCTGATGGAATTTGCTTTCTACAGACTGGCGACCCGAACAAAGGCAGTTCTAAACCAGCACATGAGCAAAAGCCTTCTTTTTACGGTGAAGGATCGCTTGTTGGAGACGTGCTTTTCGGCACTCCCGAAAGTCTTCAATGGCGGAGCTTTCTTGAGAAACTTCCGGTACAATATAGCGAGGATTTGTCAACCGCGGATTTCTCAAACAGGCAGATATGGACTCGTGTTGCTGCCGTAGGAAGATGCGCAAGAACCAAGGAACCGCTACTAACACACAGCTCTTGGACCGCCGATTGGTTGCAGAAAGCTGACCTGATGAAATTTTCCCGGCTGCCAATCGAGGAGGCGTGCCCGATACTAAATCAGACAGTGACATCTCAAGCAAGTCGTCTCACAGTAGAAGCTTTTGCTGCTTCCTTAGATGACCTCATTGCTCAAGCACTCATTCGTGATGCTGTCGAAGAATTGAAGCGAATCGATCATCAAATGCAACGTGCTCGTAGGGAGGACAGTCTGCTATTGATCCTAAAACTCATTGTAAGCGGGGTTGCTGGTGTAGTTTCCCTCCATCCTGCAGTCGGATCGGCAGTGACTCTTTGCTCATACCTGTACCAACGCTTGAGATTCTTAGGAAAGTAACGTGCATTGCAGAAGATCCAAACTCAGATCAGGCAAGAATGTCCATGCTTCGTGTCTTCCTGGTTTCACGGCAAAGCGCGCACGAGCATATAGAAGGAAAGCTTAATTCTAAAATGGTATTGAGTAATGATAAAAATGAACATAAAACAGAAATTAACTGCGATCGCGACAGCTCTCAGAGGGATAAGATCAAGAATTTACTATCGTTTTTCTTGCTTTCGAGGGTATTGTCCAACTTCAGATGAGATAGAAAACAGTAAGATAAAGAGTTTGGCAAGTAGGCTTGAGGCGGGCTCGTATAGAGAGACCTTGACAAACATATTAGAATGGCAAGAAAGAAACATAGTATTCTGGACTGAAAGACATCCGATTGTGAGCGTATTGTTTTATGCAGGTCTTATATCTCTCTTTACCTTCAGTATCGGCCTAGTTGTTCTCCTTTTTATAATAATCCGAAATATCGAGCTGTTATGGTTGTTACCGTGGTTTATTGTAATATGGTTTGTAATGTTAGTGAGCAGCATTGCGACGACACTCGCAATAATGATATGGATTATCTATGGTAATAGAAAAATCCCAGTAATGGAAGGACTCATAAATGCACTCAGACCAAATATTCCAATTAATGCACTTCTTGAAAAAAAGCTAGGTGTTTGTAGAGATTATGCAAAGCTGACAGCTTGCTTGCTGTCAAACATCTACCCTAATGGAGAAATCTATTTCGCTCATGCCCCCAATCATACAGCGACTGGAATAATCGTTGAAAACAGATTATACATGCTAGATCAACGTTTACCTATATTGACAATAGACAGATGGAATGACTACAGAAAGCCCAAAAAATCAGATAGGATAGAAAAACTCGACCCTATCAAAAAGACTCTGCAGAAAGCTGACAAGAGGACTTTTCTGCAGACAAAGGATAAATCTGAGCTAAATACCGAAAAGTTAGCCAATAAAATGACTGAACTCCTGAACATAAAAGAACAACCAGATGACAAAGCGATTTCACTTCAGAAACCAATACCATGGAAGAATGGCGCTATTCTCTATGAAGAAAATGAAATGGTTGATTATTCTCTTACAAGATATCTCGAAACGAAAATTTCGAGTGAACTAATAAGAATAAATCAAATAACAAGAATTGAGATAAGTCGTCACAAAAATGACCTAACGTTTCTAGTTCGCTTTAGCCAGAATAAATAATGGTAGAATGCGCTTACACCTGCAAACTCTAGCTTTTTGCGGTTTTTACCTTTATACTGATATATTGAATATTTTAATAGACCTTTCCCCTCGCGCGCCTAAAGACGAGATATCTCCCGAAGTCACGTGTCAAGCACGGCAGTCTTGTGATTGATATAGCCAATGCGCGCGCGCATATGTGCTTCTCATCTTATTCGGCAAAGTCTTTTATAATTCGCGCTGGCTCTCTTTTTTTGGAAGATATAATGAGTTTAATCAAATCATTATGGGCATTCGCAGGTGCCTTTGCTGTCTTTCTGTTGTTGTGGCTTCTCAGACTGCTTAATGCATGCATGTATCCTTCACATTGGTTGAAAGCACTTATTTTGCATCGAGTTGACATACAAGAAATTTGAAAGCTCTCTGAACCTTGGGCTGAAAGAACATATTGAAGGCACTTATACGTTTGAATTATTGGACTGCAAAAAGAATTAAAGGGTACGTGCTTATTGGAGCGCGCGCGCTAACGGTTTCCCAAAACACCAAGCATATCACATTGTGAGTCAACGACGAACTAGGTGGAAAAACATTTGGTAAGGAATCTACTGCTTGAAAGCAAAGCGAAGTAGACGCCGGTCAGACTTCTGATATACTACCCTTCCTCTTACTTGTCTGACGTGATATCTTCATGTACAGATAACGAGTCTTCACTGAATGCTAGAAGGAATCTTTGATCCCGATTGACATGTGGTATGGTAGGATTTGGCTAGCACCGTCATGTAAAGTCTTGTAAGCTGCATAATTCAGCGATCTTATTATAGCTCGTAAAGTCATTAGTTCACGTTTTGAGTAGTACCAATCAAAGAGCAGCTTTGTGGAATTTTCATGGCATACATCGTCCCAATGAGCATTAGGATCAAGTGTGGTGACTCGCTTGTTAAGGAACATCTTGAGCCCTTTAATTGATGCAATTCTGGGAATCTTCACAGTTCTTGCACATTCAGAAATAGATGCATATTCGGGATCCTTCCGATATTTTGAAAGAGCAGTCAAAACCACTGATGCCCTTACTTTCGTTAACCAAGGGAAATTGTTCTTAGCGAATTGAGCAACATCTGAAACGTTCATGTGATCGACACCATCTACTAGCATTGCCACATTAGAAAAACCTGCTTTAGTGATTATACACTCAATCAAATCATTTATACAAGCTACTCTGTCATCTAGAAAATACTCTTTCTCAATGATTGTGTTTGCAACTCTTTTGATTTCTCCGCTAACGCTTGCCTCAATGCGAAGAATTTGAGGAATTATACTAAATGCATGCATCTTCAACATTTATATAAACACAGAAAATAATGTCATTGAAGAGAAATGTCTGAGCAGTATCGTTTTATGCGATATTATTTGCCTGGATCCCTTTTCTTTACCTATCTACTAATCCTTATTATCCTGAATCTATCTCCCAATACCATTAAATCTTTACAGGACAATTGGGGTCAAATCGGTGGGATCATTTTAGGATTATTAGGAGCGAGTCCCATTGCTGGATATATAATCTATTCCGTATACAACGAATATGATTATGAGCGTTTATCAAAAAAAAATCGACCTGCTCTAGAATATATAGAAAATCTAGATTTTATAGAAGATAAAACCAGGTGCAAGCACTATCAAGATCAACTTAGATGTTTCCTTCAGAAAAAAGAATTCTTGGATCTAATTTATCATACAACTTTGATAAAAAGCAAAGAAGACAATCTTAAGATTGGCCCAGAAATACTTCAAACTTTAAAGAATCATTTGTCGAATTTCGCTACCAGACGAGTTTCAGGCTTGTGGGTTCCATTTTTCTCATTTCTTTTTTTGTTTCCTACTGCAATATTGTTAGGAATATTTGATGTCAGCTTCACAATAAGACTACCATATACTATCGGTATGTTTCTAGTCATCTTGATAATATCATTTGTTCTACTTCATGGTCATAAAAGGGTTCTTTATGAGGCATATACCTTGGAGGTTTACATGATAAGAGCCAAACATGAAGAGGTTGAAGAACTTTTAAAAAGGCTGTTCGAAATTTCAACTGAAACCTAATAAACGTTGACTTACACTTTTCGTTATAGTGTCTCCTAATGAATTCTGGCTGGGCATCTGACTTCAGTTATAGTTACTTTAGAAAGATTCTACAAACTGTAAAGTCCAATTTTGAATTACATCTATTATCGCAAGCACCTCAAATAGTGGGAAAACTCGGTAGGTCTAAGCTGATTCTCCGTCACGATGTCGACGTTTCACTGAAAAGGGCACTTAGAATGGCGAGAATTGAGAAGGATTTCGGAATACGTGCTACCTATATGGTAATGACAGAATCGTCGTTGTATAACATAGAAGATGATACATCACGTGATATACTTCAAAAAATCATGGACATGAAACATGAAATAGGATTACATATTGACCCGAGTCTACATAAAGAAACGGGTTCAATAGAATCAAGATTAGATTCTGCTTGTAAAAAATTGGAGAACGCAATCGGTCAGGTATCGTCATTTTCATTTCATAAACCCCCCAACAATGACCTAGAAAGATGTAAGCATGACCTATTGATTAGCAATAGAGTGAATGCTTACGCAGAAGCATTAACTGGGCGTTCATGGGAAAGGTATCTCGCTGATTCATCAGGGTGTTGGAAACATGGGGAACCTTTGGCTTGGCTTAAGGAACCTAATATGCCTCTTCGTCAATTGCTTATTCATCCAATATGGTGGGGCGAGGAATACATGTCAAGAGAAAAACGCTTGCGTGCTTTTGTCTTGGAGGAAACCAGAATAAACTCGCGTATGTTAGATTACGCCAAAGCACTTCGCGAAAGTATCATAGAGACAATAAATGTCGAATTTGACCTATAAGCAAGTTTCTTATTGCATGCATCATCGCCGCTGGAAACTACGGGGAAAGCTGGTAGTTATAAGCAATATCTTTGCCTTTTAGAAAAAACAACGTGGCATGCACACAACTAAAAGAACCAATCAATAACAAGCTTAGTTTGAGGACTGTATTCTTCTCGTGGCTCATGCACATCGTTTCCATGTCATGAACGTCTATGGTTCTGTAAGGTTTAGCTATGTCTTATGCGTGTGCTCGTTTTCTACTTTATCCATGTATTGTAGAACGAGAGGGGTTTCAATGGATGTTTTGTTTACCTACTGAATAGTCCGTTATATAGTGGTGGTCTTGTAGTAAAAACACAAAAACTACTTTTTGGCAGTTTCTCCAAAGTCTTCATGCGCGTCAGAAGAACATTTATTCTATAATAGTGGAATAATGTAAGAGAGCTTTAGACTACTTCCTGTTAATTTTAGTCCAGCACAAATATAGCACTCTGCTTACACAAACACCAGCTTGTAGAGCTGATTTCTTAGGCTAATCTGCTCCCATAGTATTTTGCATTGCTCGTAAAGATGCAATAATTGCATTGTAAATGAGGCGAAGTACCTTATGTGCCTTGTTAGGGTCATCAACTCCAAGAACTTTTAACATTTCCATATCAAGTCTTTTTCTTTCTTTCGAAGGAGCAGTATACTGGTCAATAAGTGACGACCATTTGAAGTTTGAGAGTTCATCATATAGACTGATTAGCTGGGTTTTAGCAGAATCAGATAGCTTAGTCAGATCCAAGACTTGCATTTTTCGTAGCGGTTTCCCATGCAGCTTCACCCATGACCCTCTTGTCACCGTAATTCTTGCAAGCAATAAGTAGAAGAAGATTGCTGAGTTCAGCCAGAGCACAATGATTTTCTCATCAGCCCGTGCTAGTCCAGATATTCCCCACATGAAAGAGCACATGAAGATTGGCCGATTACTACGAACCGCAAGCAATTTGGAACCAGGTGCCGCAAGATCAATTCTCCCTGGCAAACATATTCGCGACGACCCAGATTCCACGACTTGGGGCCATTCTGCTCTAAATGCTTCTAAGGCAGTTCTGGCTTTTTCTTCACTCAAAATTGCGTAAAACAACTTTTTATCTCCAGTAAATGGCTTAATAATCACAAAGTCTCCATGTCCTGTCAATTCAAATCTGTTTACGTAGGCAAATCTTCTAAGAGCAGCGGTTACTACGTCCTTTGGTACCACGAATACGTCTCCTGTGCCCTTGTCGCGAAAATGAAAACTCTCCTTAGTCTTATCTTTGTAAATAAGACGGTCATGTTTCATGAGGGCTCTTTCTTCAGTTCTGCAAGCTACCAGAGCATCTCCGCCAAATCTAGTCAGTGAATGCCCTTTACCTGTCCTGCTTCTTCCATGCACTACCTCGGCAACCTTCAATTCAAGAAGTTGAGCTTCTTCAAGGTGAGCAAATGTAGTAGTAAGACCACTATGTTCTATGATTCTGTGAAGCTCGTCACCAGCCACCTTGTACCTTTTGTCTAGGTCGGCAACTAGACGCGTTAAGGTTTTGCCTTCAGGAAGCAATTCGCGTTGATTAAAAGATGTTGCAACGCATAAATTCGTTTCCAACCGTTCTCCTGTCGCTGCGCATTTTTGAGCCATATCAGCGATACTTTCGACATCAGCCACAGACCAAGACGTAGGTGAGGTCTTTGTCAGCAAAAGTACAGAATTGTGAGAATCTGTCGGAATTTTCTTCTTTGCAACAAATAACATTTCTGAGAACATTGTGTTCTCAGAGAAAGCAGAACGCCCTTGTCCGATTACTATATACTCGATAGAGTATTTTGAGACTAGAAACCTAGTCAGTTCACTGAAGTCGCCGCCAATAAGAGTTGTAAAGGGCATCACGACTGCCATTCTTCCATTAGAAGTTAGAAACTTGTCCGCAATGCATATGAAATAGAGATGATACCCAATATTCCCTTTCACAAGCGAAGCATAACGTGGATTTGCTCTGAACCTTCTCTTCAGGTCATCTTTATAGGTTTGTGACATTCTGCGTGAACTTGTAAACGGTGGGTTCATTATGACTACGTCAGCTTGATTTAGCTCAAAGCTTTCGTTTGATCCGTGACCTACAATAACGGCACCGGACCTTGCAAGCTCTGATCTTTTAATTTCATGACGCCCATTTCTGAAAGCATCAATTTTTCTTTGACGAAAGGCATCTCTGATCGTTTCGCCAAAAGGTTTAATTTTTGTACCAACGCGTGCTCGGGTGGAATCTATCGTCGCTATTTGCAAATGTTCTGTGTAACTCAATGGTTCTTGTAGTAATAATTGAACTGCAGCTAGATGAGCTGAGAAGGCCATTACATCGAGACCAGTGAGCTGCTCTTGCAGAAACGTTTTATGCAATTCAACTGCTTCTTTTTTGGAAGCTCGGGACAGCTTTTTCTTTCTATGATATGCCGAAACCAGAAGAGTTCCACTTCCACAGGCGGGGTCAAGAACACGCACTTCAGGGTCAAGAATTGAAAGTGCCGCAAGGAGATCTCCCGCTGCAGAATTTGTGTAAAATGCAGCGACAGTCTTACGGAATTCAAGAGGAATGATCTCATGGAAAACTTTGCCGATTAGGTCGTGTGTTGAGACTGAGTGGATCAGTTCTTGGATTAACCGAGTCACTCTTAGAGAACCATCTTTGCTCAGTTTTGGATCGAAAAGCGAGGCCACATCGACCTCAAAAATTGGGCGATAATTCTTTTCCAAAACTTTTGAAAAGTAATTGTTCTTGATGTTTAATGGGGAAGACATATCCTCAACATCAATCTCGGGATAGAATCCGGTCTCTCGACGAAGAATATAATAGAATAGTAGCTGGTTGACAAAAAGAAAGGCAGCTGCCCTACTAAGCACAATCTTTTGTTCTTCTTTCGGTATAGAATCGGAAAGAACTGAGTCAAAAAAGTTGACTCCTCCAAAAACTTTCTTGAGTTTGTTCTTGCTTGCTTTTCTAGCTGATACATGAAGAATGTCAACACCTTGACGGAGTAACCTTACAACAGATGCATCAGAAGGCTCGAGGGGTTGCTTTAGAAAATCGATTCTTTTCTGAATTACTTCATGAATTATCTCAATTACACCATCAAATTTAGCAGCTCGCCATACCTTCCTTTCATGTTCAGGATTAGCCAAGAGATGCACGATGAAGGATTCCTTTCTTGAAGAAGGATAAACAACAGCGAAGACTTCACCCAAATTTGTTGTTGCGCCTATTAATTGTTGATATTCCTGCGCAGAAGAGAATGCATCAAATTCTTTACTCTCACCAAGCTTTCCACTAATGATGTGTGTACCTCCATCCATCAACGCAACATCTGGTTTTCTCGGTCGGCCTCTCAGAATGGGAAAATGTAACTCAAAATCAGCTGAAGCATAACCTTTTTTCCTCAATTTCTCTGCAAGCCTTGCATTCCAGGTGTTCTCCCCGGCTTTGCCCTGCGAAATTAGCGGAAAGCTCATAACTAAAACTATGAACAATGACTTAATATAAATATAGATTGTGTACTGCAGAAGTATTAACATGAGCTAGCCTTGAAAAACAAATTGGAGAGAAATGTTTCAAGAAATTCTATTGATGCCAATTTTTTCCGAGTAGCTTTTGTTGATATTTGTGCCAATGCGTCTTAACATAGGGCCCTAGGCTTTCAATATTTGAACTCCAACGAAATCTCTTATAACAGTAGAGGAATAATGTAAAACAGCCACATCTACGAGGTTATTAGAACGCGTTTCCTAAAACATATAGAAGTGGATAATTATCTAAGCATCAAACATGCAGAACTACCCGAATTAAAAGATCTTAACATCATAATTGGTCCAAATAACTGCGGAAAAACAAGTATCCTGAGAGCTGTGAATTGGTTAAGTACTCTAACTTTGAGAGGTGGTACTCCCGGGTATACATGTAGAATCTGTAAGGTAGTAACGCAGAAAATCAAGAACCTCGATCCTTCTCTGAATGCTAATATCAATATCAGGGACAAATACTTGACAAAAGGGAAGGTAAAGCTGTGTTTTGGTTATGGGAAAGAGGGAGTCGAACATCTTTTACCTGAGCTATCAAAAAGGCGAAACTCTATTTCCACCTCTAGTGCTCTTGATGAAGGAACGAAAGTGCATCTGGCCAAAGAATTTGAGAAAGAGCAGGTTATATGGACTGAAGTGTCTAATAACTTATTAATACCTGAACATGTTTCACCGGTTATATGGAGTGATTTTAAAACAGCGATTCTTGATCACATGCTTTTTTGTCCAGATGAGAGACTTCAAAGCTATAAAGGTAAGCAGATCCATGAACATATTACTTCAAAGAATCTTGCAGCTACAGATGAGACCCAACTCATCGAATACCTGAAAGAATTCGTTGATCCCAACTTAGGGAACATTCGACACAATCTCGACTTGATAAGGACGCTAGATAAGACTGATTTTGATACTCCAATAACAGAACAGGGTTCGGGTGTGAAATCTCTGATATGTCTGATGACTGATATAATTTCAGAATCCGAGACCAGGATTATTCTAATAGATGAACCTGAGCTTGGTCTAAGTCCTCTAGGGAAGCAAGATCTCTTGAGATTTTTACTCAACCAATGCAAAGAAAAGCAGGTTTTCCTAGCAACACATGATCCAACATTTGTCAATCCTATTCTTTGGAATAAAGAAAATGTCTCAGTTTACCTGTACTCACTCATTGACCAAAATTTTGTAAAAGTTAATTTAACAAAAAGCAAACAAGATCCCAATTCCTTTGCAGGATTCCTTCCACATACAACAAGCTTAAAACAAGTCCATATTTATGTAGAGGGGACATACGACGTTTATACATTCCAGATTTTTCTGAGTAGATACCTAAAAAGATTCAGAAATTGGTATCAATTAATTAATAAAATAGGGATATTTCACTTAGCTGGAGATTTCTGGAGTCATCTACTGTATACTATCCCAAAAGGACCTTACATTTCAATAGTTATCTTGGATGGTGATAAAACAAATATCGCCACCAAAATAGTTAAAGAGTATTCTCAAATCGAAAAGAACCGATTTCAGCTTTTTGGAACCCTTGAGAAGCTTAGTAAGCTGAAGAGACCAAGACACTCAAATGCCTCGTCACCATGCCCAATTTATTGTTTACAAAGGTCTGAAATCGAAGATTACCTTAAGCCTAGACCTTCTAAAAAAAGCGGATGTCCGACAGTGACTTATCAGATGGAAGGTATTCCTAAAGAGATTGTATGGTTGTTTGATATAATTCTAAGATGGACAGGTAAGAAAATTGAGAAGCCCAGTGACTTCAATTTTAAATGAAAACAATTCGAACTTAACTTGTACTTAGAAACCTTTTTTCATAGTCTCTCCATTGTGTCTTTACATATGGGCCCAGACTTTTGATATCTGAAACCCCAACAAAATCCCTTAATTCAAACGGTGTGTTGAAAACATATTTTTCATAATAGCTTTCAACTTGACACCAGAACCAATACACCACTGGCGGTAACATGGTAGTTGAAATGTAGCTAATAAATGCAAATTGTACTCCTTGGGAAACAGCGCTAACTTTGCTGTTTTTCCATACGCTCTAGGCGCTTCAGCAACTCCACATACTTAGCATGCATGCATGGGGATCTACTGTTTAGGTCTTGGCAAAGATCGCGTGAAATCAACCCAATATTTGCTAGCCAACAAAGTCAGAAAAAACTGTGACGGATTACTCAGGAATATTTTATCCCACCAACTGAGCAAACTGTCAACATCTTTTTCAAGGTTTTGCTGTTTCACAACTGGCCAGACCAAAAGCTTGGACTGTAAGTTCTGCTCAAATTTGTTCAAGTTATTTTTCTCTAACCTGTAGAATTCTAATAAAACATGAACCATTTCTGGGGTCCATAAAAAGTATGCAAGAGTAGTCACTGTATCTAATGCTGGGCCTTCTACTTTTGCTTCATCAGGCAATTTATATTCTTCTCGAACAGCATCGCTAACATTTTTGAAGTCAAGTTTGAATGAAAAGACTTTTTCAACTAACTTTCTAGTTTCTGTTGACATCTTGTCTTGCGTATCTTCAATGACTGAAAATGCAGGTCCTTCTGCCCTAATGGCTGCTTTTTCTGGCGCAGTTTTTTGGCCTTTCGAAATGTTGCTGGGATTAACAGCAACCGACGCATCAAATATACCTCCGTACAAAAAAATTCTGCTAAAACATTCCACTAGACAACTAAGAACACGCCTGTTAAAAAGCTCTTTTCCCTTTTCAACTTCTACGTCGCTTATTTCAACAACACGAGATAGGGCGGAGAAGAGAATGTCAACTGGCTCGAGTATGTGACCCTTTTGAAGCTCGTAATAAACTGGTGGAGGGTATTCTTCAGTTTCGGCGTCTACGATTCTTTTTAAAGCGCCTTCTCTTTGTAAGTCTTTCAACCGTTTGGATAAAGTGCGTTTACTAAACCCAGTTTGCTCAACGAGTTCGGACCATCTTAACTTTCTATCCTTCGCTTGCATTAGCTTGAGTATGATTATTTCCTTCTTCCTTTTTTTGACACGTTGAGGAGAATAACTCATTGAAGTCACTGTAAACTTAAGGTGTATGAAAAACCATATAAGGTTTTCTTACAAATGTATTAGTAGCACTAGAAACCTAAGGAGGATAAGAAACCTAGATGGAAATCGAAATAAAGATCAACCAGAAACAGCGCTTGGCCTACATTCCAAAGTCAATATACAACATACTCGGGTCAAATGTAAAGGTGACACCAAACCGAGCCGCTGTTTTGATGTTTGCTGCAGATGTTTCAATTAATGACGTTTTGAAAAGTCTTGACATCATCAAAGCTGATCTTTTGCATGGCATAGAACTTGAGCAACAAAAAAGGAGAAGCAAAAACAATGAGTAAAAACAATGAGCGGAAACCCAAGACAAACTCAGAAGTCCTCGGGCGATTTCTATCGGGGATACAAAACCTGGCGCGCGAATCGTTAGATGAACTTGCTGAGTTGGAAGTCAACAAACCCATAGCGGCGCTAAAAGACAAAGATACACACACGTATGATGCGCTTTTTTGGGAGCCCAAAGAAGGACAACGCGGCAAATTTGAGCAGACATCAAAATCTGCTAACAACAACAGCACTCTTTGGCAAGATTTGAAAGCTTGGCTTGAAAAAAACAATGGGAAAGCACAGCTAGGCGAACATTTCATCTGGCAGTTTTCAACGGACCAAAATGTTGTCGGAAGGAAGAAAACAAAATAGAAAGCGCGGAGAGGAACAATGACTTCCGGATACAAAAAATTGTCGGATGCTTTAATGCGTTGCAAAGTTGACGCATGTATCTATTTTGACAAAGATGCTAGG
The DNA here is from genome assembly GCA_026014805.1 of Candidatus Bathyarchaeota archaeon. Lineage (NCBI taxonomy): Archaea > Thermoproteati > Candidatus Bathyarchaeota > Candidatus Bathyarchaeota archaeon. The sequence continues at coordinate 92,906 of JAOZHR010000010.1, forward strand.
CTTAATTGCAACCATGAAACCTACAGCAAACAAGATTTACGCCACACAGACCCAGCAGCTTGCTCTCACTACAAAACTGAAATTGAACTCATACAGCGAAATAATGATTCATGGGTTATGAGGTGCGTACGCAACGGAAAAGAAACTCAATATAACGGAAACCATCAAGCATGTTCAAAAGCTCTTGGCGTGCGACCGGTAGATGTCTATGGTAGAGCAATCACGATACCAAGTGAAAGAACTATAGAAAAAATAATGTTTGCTCCTGAAGACGGTAAGAAACCGAATCAAGCTGACAAATTAATAATGCTATGTTTGCAACAGGAACCGCAGTTTTTCCACGACCAACATCAATTAGCCTACGCAAGAATCAAACAAAATGGAGTCCTAGTCATAAGACCTCTTCGAAGTAAACAGTTTCGCACGTGGTTAGCTTCTCTGCTTTGGAAAAAAGAGGGGCGAGCGCCCAGTACGGAAGCAATTAGGATGGCTTTGATTGTTCTTGAATATGCATCATTGTATGAAGGCCAAAAATACCAGCTTTACAATCGTGTAGCACCTAGCGAAGACGGTGTTTGGATTGACATGTCAGACGACAAATGGCGTGCAATCAAAGTGACTGCTAACGGTTGGAACATTGTTGAGCAACCACCAATACTTTTCAAGCGATATAAGCACCAGATGCCCATGGTAGAGCCCAAAACTGAGGGAAATCCTTGGCAGTTATTTAACTATTTCAACATTCCTGAAGATGATGAGAACGATCGGTTATTGATGTTAGTTTATGTCGTAACGTGTTTGATTCCTAGGATTCCGCACGTCATTCTTATGCCTTATGGGATTCAAGGAAGCGGAAAATCGTGGATGTTCAAAACTATCCGAGCCTTAGTTGATCCTTCAACTGTTGAGGTTTTAACCCTTCCGAGAAATGAAAGAGAACGTGTGCAGCAACTGGATCATCATTGGTGTGCTTTCTATGACAATATCACAAGTTTGCCATCATGGATAAGTGACACTTTGTGCAGAGCTTCGACAGGTGGTGGCTTCACAAAAAGAGAACTATACTCCGATGATTCGGACATTATCTACAATTTTATGCGTTGTGTCGGAACTAACGGAATCAATATACCGGCACAGAGAGGGGATCTTTTAGACCGAGCATTGTTGATTCATCATAATGCTATAGAAAAAAACAAACGGAAGCCGGAAAAACAGTTACTCAAAGAGTTTAATCAATGTAAAGCAGAAATCTTAGGGGGCCTTTTGGACGTTCTATCTCGAGCCATGTGTATTTACGGGGGGATCAAACTTGATGTATATTTTAGGATGGCGGACTTCACAAAGTGGGGTTGCGCAGTTGCCGTAGCTCTAGGATACAAACAAGAGGATTTCATAAGGGCTTATGAAGAAAAGGTTAATTTACAAATCGTAGAGGCAGCTTTTCAAAGCCCGGTTGCAACGGTTTTGATAGACTGGCTCAAGTCAATGAAAATTGAAAACTGGGAGAACACACCTAGCAGACTTTTCTCAGCACTAATAAACCATGCAAAGGAAATAAGCATAAGTACACGGCAAAAAGCGTGGCCCAAAGCTCCAAGCACCCTTGTTAGGAGACTCAATGAACTAGCGCCTTCGCTTAAGGCACTTGGTTACGACGTAATAACAGGGGTTAAGTCAGGGTCTACTCGCAAAGTACTAATTAGTGCTGTCCCACTCGTCCCAGTTGTCCAAAAGAGTGACCTTACCAGTGTCGGAAAAGACAGCAGGGACGACACTCTGCATACTTCGCAAACCTTGAGCGCCATTCCCATACTTAAAAGATGGATTTCAACCAATAAAGACTCTGACAGTCTAGTTGACGCTGTTGACCTTGCAGAGCAATGTCGGAAGTTAAACTTGGATCCACAGAAAGCTGTTCTAAAGTTGAAAGAAGAAGCTGCAATTTTCCCAGTTCGGCAAGTCGACAAATTCGGGGTGATGATCTAATGCAAGTCCGGCTCGTTAATCCTGAAGATATCGAAGCGGTCTATTGGCACGACAGTTTCCTAGAGGAGACTACATGTTCCATCTGCAGCCACAAGGAATGGTCAAGTTGGAGGGCAGAAATCAAACAAGGCATTGAGATTCCAATTTGTAGAAACTGTGCCCAAAACTTCCATTCTCGTGAGTGTGCGGATTCATCACTACAAAAGAGAAGAGGTAGTTAGGATGGACAAAATAAACCTCTCACATAAAAACCGAGCAGATCAACACAGGGTTTCGCACCTGACCACGCTGGCAAACCGATTTCTTCGAACTCTAGAGGATATGAAATCTTGGAACAAATTAGATAGTCTTAAAGGGGAAAATGAGCTAAGACGTCACCTCTCCAATATCATCGAATACACCTTCTACTTCCACAGAAAGCAGATAACAATTCAGGAAATTGAGAGCATCGTACGACTTCTGGAAAAAGGAGTAAATTAGCCATGGAAGCCTACAGTTCATCGAAGCCAAACTTCAAATGTCTTACGCTTACTCTCATGCAAATTAAGGGTTGTATTAAGCCTAGGGGGGACCCTCCTCCCCGTCCCTCTGTCTCTGTCTGGGAAGGTGAACCCTGATAATGACCTTGTTCCAGCAAAGCAGAAGCCAAATTTTCAAGGATGCTAGGTGCCTACAACCATTGTCAGATCCGCCGGGTGGTAAGCCTCTCGACCGCGAAGCTGACTTGAAAACCATGGCTTCCCTCCTATCTGCCTTGTTCAAAACGGGAGTGGGCAACAACTTATTCATCTGTGGACCTCCTGGCACTGGCAAAACCATATGCGTGCAATACCTGCTCAGCGAGATACATAGACACGCCGAAAAGTACAAGGTTCCCCTAGCCACGGTTTACGTAAATGCGGGCAAAACTAGAACCCCATACTACACCATGCTTGAAATAGTGAAGGAACTGGGCCTAAACGTGCCCGACAGCGGTTGGCAAATGTTCAGGCTGAAAAAGGCGTTTGAAAACATTCTAAAAGAAAAGACCGTGATCATCGCCGTAGATGAAGTGGATGCCCTTCTCTTAAAGGAGCGAGAACCTCTAGTCTACTATTTGAATCGTCAACCCAAAACAACTCTGATCCTAATCAGCAACAAACTCAAAGACGCCATATCCCTTCCAAAACGAGCCCTAAGTACGCTTCAACCCAAACTAGTAAAGCTCGAGCCTTACACGCCTGAAGAAGCAAAAACCATCCTAAAACAACGTGCCAAAAAAGCCTTCCACCCCAACACCCTCTCAGACAAACTCCTCACCACAGTCGCCCAAGCTGCAGCAGAAGCACAAGACATCAGACTAGGCTTCACCATCCTCCTCACAGCCGGACTCCTTGCAGAGGAAAATGGCAAATCCAAGGTCGAAGCTGAAGACATCAACTTGGCAATCAAAAGCGAAAGCACGATAGAATTACTTCAAGAACTAGAGGCCCTAAAGAAAAAAGTTGAAGCAATGCAGCAAAGGGGCAAGCAAACCCCCACACAGGCAAAAGACGATTTTGGATGGTGCTAACTGACAAAATGTCCAGGCGCACTCTGCAAAAACAGGAGAGAACGAAAAGGCCAGAGCTGGAAGCCATCAACCCCATCCTCAACAAAGAATTGAAGGAGGAGCTCAGCCGCTTACAGCGATGTGCAAATATGGGCTATGAAGTAACAGTGGAATGGCTGCCTGGAACAGCCAAATATCACAATGGAAAAAAATTAGCTGAACTGGTAGTCGGCGACACCATACTCGTCTTCAAAGAAGACCAGGAAGAAGCGTTGGAGCTGGTCCGCCACGGCTTCGCAGAGTGGATACTGAATCAGCATACAAAACCTTACAGGCAACTAATAAACAAACTGATCACAATGTTCGAAGAGCAACAATACGAAAGGAAAGAAAAAATAGTGGAAGCGTTGACGAATCTGCTCAGTTAGCATACCCATTTCAGCCTTTTAAGCGATAATACGAAGTAGAAAGTGACCAGGCACGGAATTTACACGATGCGCGTGAGAAAACACATATCTTTGTGCACTCCAGAATTATATCGAATATAATAAAATAGACGGTGAACTGTTTGCAACGAGCCCTAGTAGGGACAACATATATGATGGAGTATATCCTGGCTATATCGCAGGTGGCTTTGAGCATAAGGGATGGTGCTCTCACTTTTCCGCACATACATAACATAATCCTGCGAACATCAATATCTATTCAAAGGAAGAAGACGATCGATGCTGGCAAGGCATGGAGAAATTATGATAAACAAGCGCGTTCTCCCACTTTTTTGAGGGTTGCTGCAAATAAAACGATACGGGCTATGATTAACTGGGGCCTTCTCAAAAAGGTGGGGGAAAAAGTGTATGATGCGACAAATGACCTGCTTGAGATTGGGAACTATGTATCGGAGAAACGGGAAATCGAATATAAACGACATATCCTAGATAGTATGGTTCGAAACGAACCTGAACTGGCATTTACACCGTCTCGTTACCTCATTCCTATCCGCGATTTCATTTTGCCTGCCAGTTTTTCCACGAATCTTGAGAATCTTCCTTCTAAGGAAGCATTTCCAAGGGCTGCTTCCCATGTAAAGAAGGTTTTGAAAGTCAACATGGTGGACTTTGACATGATGTCGGTGTGGGGGCAGTTCTTCAACTTCACGAATGTGTTTAACCCCAAGATTATCAACATAGACAACGTAAAACAGTTCTACCTGACATGTTGGGTAGCCTCAGTGGCTGAGCTAAATCAAACCTATAAGATGATTGCAGAGAATGGAAAAGTTGCATTATCAGATCTTCAACTCGACTCAACTAGAAGAAGATTAGAACACAGTATAACCCTACTTAAACAACTGAATTTAATTGACTTTCAACAGAGAATGGCCAAGGTGAAAACTCCGATCCTCCAAGCCCCAACTCTTGGAATTGTGGTGAAGAAACTAGCAAAGACTGGCGCCACTATCATCTCTGAGGATGACAAAGGTAGGGGAATTGAAATCCGAGAAAACCTCAACCCTGCTAAAGTCTTTGTCATTCTTCCTAGGAAGGTTTCTGACAAAGAGTTCAACATCACCTTGGCGAGGCACAATCGATTTTTAAAGGAAAGGTTGGGGAGCCCATATGTCTGGATATCTCAACTTCGAGCATTGTGTTGTAGAGAACTCGGAATACAAGATCAAATCTTTGACGAATCACTTACTGTATCCTACCATAAACGACCTGAAAAATTTGAGTTTTCAATGATAGGAGGCAATGTGACTAGGGGAAGAATTAGACCTTTCGGAAAACCTTTTAGGCTCTATGACCAAATCTTCAGGATTATAAGATTGGAGGACCAGCTACTTGACTGATCCACTCTTCGAATTGAAGCCTAAAAATATCTATGAAATTTACGGTTTATCAGGCAATCCTTTTCCGGCTACTCCAGCAGCTAGTCCTGCTGGATTCGACTTCTTCTCGGAAATCCGGCAAGAAGAACTGAAAGAGATAAAGGACAAGTTTCTAGCACCCTCTTTCTCAGGAGAACCTGTAAATCTATGGGTCGTAGGACCAAGAGGAGTTGGAAAGAGTGTGATACTCTTACATGTGAAGAGTGTACTAAACGAGCGATATGGAGATGATCACCTAGCTATATTCGTCTTTTCCCCACGTGCAGGACTTGCCGGAATTTACAAAGACCTCCTTTCCAACCTCGAGAAGGAGCAAATTCTGGCTAGATTGTCAGCAAGGCTCTGTCGAAATGCCACTGATAGGAACCCTGCTCTGATTAGTAGGCAAGGTGACAAGACTGAATTGACCGAGGATATAGGCTACTATCGCCAGCTTTTGCAGGAAGATCGTCTTGATATAGACGCGTTAACAAGAGAAGTGAAGTCACACGTCTTCGAGAGATTTCCATACGTTGACTTGAAGATCGTAAATCCTGTGATGGAGTATATTGTGAATCCTCTTAACTCTATTGAAACTTTACGTAGAAAGAGGTCAGCGGACATACTTGATTCTTTGATCGGGCTATTTCATCTGCTCCATCTCGCCGGATATACAATGATTTATCTTCTAATAGACCAGCTTGAGCTAGCATGGGGAAAATGGACAAAAAGGCAAAAGGACAGGTTTGCTATTGATGTAAGGGAACTTGTAGTTCGAGCCAAACCCTTACTTTCAGTTGAGATTACCATGAATGAAGAAATAGAACAAGATATTAAGGTTAACTATCCTGCCCTGTTGAGACCTTTACCTATGAATCCTCAAACCATGGTTCGAGTTAGGCTCTTCGATTTTCCGGAGATTATGAAACTTGTCGAATGGTACCTCAACAAGAAAAGAGTCGATCCTGACTTGTCAGGTTTAGCGCCCTTCGATGAACTGGCACTTAGAGAGATTTATGAAAGAACTGCTCGAAATACATCCAATATAATCAATCGATGCCATGGGATTCTGAGGAACTGCGCCCAGAATAAAATAAAAGAGATTTCGAAAGAGGTTTTGGAAGAACATATGTTGTTAGGTGAACCAATAGAAGGGGCCTAAGGTACAGCCCCTGTGGTTGTGCTACACCCATCCAAATAATGTTTTTATCAATTCCCTATAATCAAGAGAGATATGGCTAGCTTGTCTTTCAAGAACCTGGAGCTTCGTTTCTTCTCGACTCTCTGTAGGCATTTGTGATGGATATTCAACGCTGACTACATCGATGAACTTGTCAATTACATATCTAGCCAATTTCAGGGCCTCCTCGACTTGATTTTTCTCAACGGCCGCCATGTTGTGAACAACTTTGTTTCTCAAAGTATTGAGCTCCTTGAGGGATAGAAAAGAGTCTGTAGCGCTAGTCTCTATCATTGGTGATAACTTGGCAAACAATTCATCCTCAAGAAACTTCAAAAGTCCAAGCATGTCAATGAATCCAGGCTTATGGGTGAAAGTAGGTTTGATTGTCGCCACGATTTCACCTTTGTTCATTTGCAAGGATTTTTGATCTATCGAGAATTTTCTAACTGACATAAGATATTCTTTAGCCTTTTCAGGGTGTTCTTTAAGAAGATGTTTGCTCAATTTGCTAGGTTTCTCTATGTCGTATCCTTTCATCAAGAGCCTTGATCGCAATGAGTATTCGATAGAGTTTGCTATTGTCAATAGACCCACCAAAAAGTCGCCTTTTTCATATCTACGGATACCATTACAGAGAGCATCTATTGTTCCGAACAAGTATCTGAGTACAGGCTTCTCACTGCATAGTTTCTTAATAAATGCTATCTGGATTGTGAGTTGTTCTTGATATTCCGATCCCATTTTTCCGAAATCGTCAGCATTTTCTCCAAGTTGGGCAATCGTCTGCTGAAGTTTTGTCGAGGCGTCTGGAAACACCCTATCATCCCAACTTGCATAAGCATCAGCAAGGCTTTCAAGAAACTTGAAGTATATTTTGATCTTTGAGGTTTTGAAGTCTTTGCGAACCATCGATATTTCTTCTAAAACTTCAGCGTATTGATGTAAATTGAACGCTCTTGTGATGGAGTGAAGAGAATCTATAAGGCGTGCTTCATGGAAATCTAGGAGGAAGACACTCTTTTCATGCAAAACTGTTAATCTCGTTCGAGCTTGATGTGCACATACAGCGCACTGCACAAGTACCTCAAGATTCTCTGTCCTCACAGATATTGTTTCTAAGTCTGCAAAGTTGTCTCTTTCTATGAAGTTTATGAGCCGATGCATTTTGCTGAAAAAATCAAGTTTCTTTTCCGTATCATGAATTGTTCCATATTCACAGTTTCTGGTTTGAGGAAAGTAGCTTCTCGCCAAATTAGTGGCGTTTTCAAACCCTTTTTTCGTGTATATTAGGAATCCCACTGCTTTTGGTTTTATTTTATGTAGAAGTTCATCGAAACCTTCAACTCTATCACCCACAGCAACGACAACACCCTTTTCCTTCTTTTTAGAGGATTCCAACAAGGTTGAAGGCTCCGTACAGCAGTATATGCTCATACATGCATGCGCAATACTTCCTGCTTATGTGTGAATAAATAAAGATTATCATATATTAAGCTCTGTTGCCGTGATTTGGGTGGCATATCATTGTTACTGAACCGTCCTTCTTGTTTCGAAATACAAGCGTTGCAGAACCTCGGAAACAGACCCAATCGGTTTTGGCAGGTTGTTCACCAGATCTTTGCAAAAACCCCTTCCTTTTTCGTTTTTTACTTTGTTGTTTATTAGCTCTAGAGCTAGAGCCAGAACTTCATCGTCTTCTTTTTGCATTGTCACAGTCACCTCGGGTTTGAACTTGATGTAGTGATCCAAATTGATACCATGCCAATTATGCATTCCGAAATATGGACGAGATGAGTTGGGGTCGGAGGCCAGGATCTTGGCGTTGATTGGTAACACTAAAATCAATTTCCGCTTCAAATTTGGAATCATCTTAGTCAATGTTTCCTCCCATCTAAATCTTTGCGGCCCTGTAAATCGAACCCAGGCATGCTCTAAATCGTCAAGGAACAATACGACTTTATCTCGCTTTGAGGCCGACAGAAGGTTTAAAACGAGGTCTTGAAACGCTTTTACAGCGTAATAAGCACTTACCTTGAAGGCTTGAATCATCTCCCATTCTGTTCGGAATAGGCCGGCGTATTTAGCCTTTCTGAGAAAGTAAGATGGCGCCCAAAATGGGTAGTCGGATGTGACTAGACGAGTTAACTCTCTCAAAATAGATTTTTCAACCCTCTTAACAACTTCTTGATATAAACTTCTTATACCTCCATAAAATGGAAACCGACAGTATATAGGAAGGAAATGTTTTTCTGAACAAAACCTGCGAACAAAATTCTGAAACAGCGTTGACTTGCCGCACCCACAATCCCCAAAAACATAGATCGCCATTCGTGATGACCTTGACCGGCAGTTTTTCACTATTAACTTCCGAAGTACTCTGAATTCCCTTTTCACATATTTCTCCGAGAAGAAGTCCTCCTCGCTGTCCGAACACACAGGAACCGAGGGGAAAGGATTAGCTTTCAAACCTAATTTCTCATAATTCACTCGTTTTATCTTTAGTTGTAGCCTGTAGCTTCTACTTGCCATTGTCCATACGCCTGCATGCTTGTTTTCAAGGGCAAAGTCTTGGATAGGCTGCGCGCGCCCCATCAAACTCCAATGCTCACGCAACGCGCGCGCATTGTCCAACTTGTCCGGGCTATTTGTAATTTTTGGGAAAGATTATGCTTCCCCAAAACTCATTGATATGATTGTGCAGCATTATTTTGGTTTCTCTTTTATGAAGACACTCATCAAGTTTTGAAGGTAAGTTCTTATAGGCGAATTTATCCTTTAGGGCGAGTACACTTAGGAGCGATTTTCTTACTAATGACTCCAATTGTTGTGTCTTTTCACGCAACTTTTCGTAGTCTATCTGCCCCGAATGCAATACTGAACTTCTTAAATCATATAATTTTTTGACGTCTTTGTAGATCTGATAGCTGTTTTCTTCCTCTCCAACTAGAGAAGCAACTCTATTGGCAAGTTTATAGCGTATTTCACCGGACCTACTTCTTAGGAAGAGGATTTCTAGAGTTGTTATGAAGTCGATGAATGTTTCTTCTAGGTTGTCACTTTGTATGGCTTTGTTGAATCTGTACCACGCGGTCGCCAAAGGGCGCTTTATGGTTCCAACTTCAAGAAATCTATCAAAGAATCTTTGAACATATACGACTTCATCTTTTAGCAAAGTGTATGTGCCAGACACTTGCGGTTCTGGTTTCAGAAACCAGAGTTGAGGTATTTTCTCCCTAGGAAGATCCGGGGGCGAGAGTTCAGACTCTATATGACCTTCTTCAATACCAACGGGACCCGTTTTGAAGAATCTTAAACCGTAGATTAGTGCCATTGCTTTCTGCTTTATATCATCAAAAGAGCCACCTTCAATACTGACACACCAAAATGTCCGTTCTCCACCACCTATTTCCACTCCGCCAATTTCAAAAGGCTCATCGACTACGGTAATTTTCTTTATCATAATTTGGTTTGAAAGGGGTATTTCTTTGACTTGAGATTCGAAGTTCAGTAAATAATACCCAACCCTTATCTCTTCTTTGGTCATAAACCAAAAAGTAATGAATCCCGCTTTTAAACTTTGACGATGCGCATATTTTTTAATAAGAGTTTAGTAAAAAGAAACTCAAGAGAGTGATTTGCTTGACCATTTGGTAGAGCTAAATAAGAGTCCTAGGAAGGACGAGCATATTTACTCTGGAAATCAGATAGTTCTCCATACAGGTAGCGGGGATGTACTAACCGCTAATGTTTTTGGGATTATGAAGAACCTTAACCATGGTGTTTGGTTTAGGAATTTCCTCTGCAAGACACTATACATGCTCAAATCCCCGACAGGGAGTCTAGAGATTTGAAGTTCTATTTCTGGAAACGCTATCCATCTCCTAGAGCGTACAAGAAGAAAGAAGGACCAGTGAAGTTGATGTTACCCTAGAACTTGATAGTGTAGTGTTTTTTGTTGAGGTTAAATACAGGTCAGGATTAGCTACAGGCACGACTTATGACGAAGAAAGAGATCAGATAGTCAGCAATCTTGATGTAGGGCTAAGCTGTTCCAAAAACTTGAAGAAACTCTCAAAGTTCTTCAGCTTTATACAAATCCTAATGATGTAATTTCTATTCTCTAAGTACCTTTCCAACCAAGATGTGCACTCTACAAGAGAGTTTAAGCCGCGCATATATGCATGCATTCTCTCTAAAAATGAAGTGTAACACACTTCGCCCCAAAGATTTCATAAGAGTGTTCTGATCCTAAGGATGTGTGGGGAAAAAATAAAGATCACTTGCTTCTGTAATTACCGACTCCTAGGGAAGACATGTACAGATTTCCGTTCGGGACGAAAATCAGTTCCTGAATAATAGAATGAACACTATTCCCTGTAGAAGTATCAGAAAGGGTACCATGAATTCGATAGAGTGTAATTTCCCATTTACAAAGTTATGAATGTTTGTTGTAAACCATCCTAGGAATGCTGCCACCTCCATAGATCCAATTAGAAAGCCTAATCTTGTTTTAAACGGAGACTCCATTGATTTTTTCTCTAGTTCCTCGAAATTTTCAGTTTTTATTACCAGCGATGGTGGAGGTGCAAAACGAATGATGAAGCGTCTTAAGTTTTCTCTTTCTCTCAATTTCTTTGTATCTTGTTCAATCAGAGGATCTATCACATGCAATCCCGCTTCTATTCTTTTTATCCTTTCGTTGTCACCATGTACTTCGCATTGTGTGCAATCATGTAGACCGTCGGGACTCTCATTTAAGGGGGCGCCGCAATTTGGGCATTTAAACTTTTTCAAAAGTTTTCAACCCTCAAGTCGTTTAATCTTCTCAAGGTTTGGTTAACTATACCCGACTCTTGCAATGAAATATCTGGGTGAACAGCTTCCAAATTTCCGTGGTATGATCTGTATACAGGTACCTTTTGATCTAGGAGGACCTCCACACCTACTAAATTGTCATAATTCTCCTTGTATACGTGAGCAACAATGGGCGAGTTCGAAAGAATCTTAGCACAGTCATAGCAAGGACTAAGATTGCAGAAGGAAACTATTGGAAAACGATTGAAGTTCTCGTCAGTGAGATCCTTAAAGGCTCTTTCTTCAGCATGAACGCAAAAAATTCGATGTTGGGATGTGTCGTTTAAATGGTGAAGTGTTTTCGGAACACCATTGGTTGCTATTGACAAAATCTTGGGTGATCGTTGGTTCATTTCGATAAACGCTGTGGAAACCTTTCGGTCGGGACAGGTGGATGCAAGGCTTCTCTTTTCAACTAATTTCATTATCATGTTGTGATACATATTAAGAGGAAACAATGATCGAAGGCACTCGATCCTTTTCTCAGATAACGCCTCTAACAAGTAAATTCTCCTTAGGAAGAAGGCATCAGAAAGTTAGATAAAAATGTTCTCTTGATTATAAAGACATCCGTCTATATGACTAAATAACTGTTGTACATTACTAGATAAATCTGGAAAGATAAGGTTTTTATTCAGGATGACCTCATAAGGTCTATCGTGTAAAGATGATGAAAAGAAGTATTTGGAAATCTGGTAGCAGTTACGTAGTTCCCCTGCCACCAAAGTGGTTAAGAAGAATAATAGACAGAAGGATGGACATTAGAAGGATAGAAGACATAGAAGTGTATTTGCATGAAATCGATAAATCAACCGTACGAATTTCAGTGAAAGAAGAACAGGAGTTAGAGATTCCTTCTTTTCCTTGTGTTGACGATGACCCTGTAAAGATCGAAACTTGGGTTTATGGGGCATATATGATGGGCTACGACGAAGTAAAACTGCTAGTTCCGCTTGAATTCGAGAAAACCCGTGAAATTATAGATAGAGTTCCATCTCTACTTTACGGAACCCATTGTTATATTTCAGATGAAGACGCTAGTAGATTTTCATTGAGGTTCAATGATGAAATAATAAAGGAGAAAAACATTATGACCGTATTGGAGAAGTGTAGCAATAAGATTTCACAGATGTATGAAAAGAATTACTCTTCCATTGAATCTTTTCCAAATGAAACTACTATAAAAGAAGCTACGATGCTCATAAATACCTATGAACCAGAGCTGGATAAGACTTCTTTCCGTATGAAACGTCTATTGAATAAATCCCTCTTTGATCCAATGTTATTCAGAGAATTAGGTCTGGTGGTTAGAAAGCATATTATACTATACTCTACCATTGTGGACAATGTGGAAAGAATAGGGGATCTTCATCAAGAGATTTCTGTAGTCTTGAATCAACTTAAAGATTTGGAAGTTGAAACACATTCAGGTCTTAGTCTTAAACCCTTGCTCAAATATCTAAGAGTGTCCCATGAAAGTGTTGATTTGGCTTTTAAAATTCTCCAAATGGAAAAGATTACCGAAACATTAGAACCACGCCACAGCATGGTAGACGAGGAAACAAACATAGGTTACATTCCGGGAAGGTATGAAAAGGAAGATGCACGCAAACTTGCAAAGTACATTGATAAATGCCCTTCGGAATGTATCAGATTTCTCACGCTATTAACGAGTAAGATATGGGGAATTCGGGGAAATGCCTACAACGCAATTGAAGCAAAATTGAATATGCTCTATTAATTCTAGCATGTTCAAGCCATTCGCATGTCTAGGCGAATTATCAGCGTATTGAAAAGCGAAACAAACGCGCGCGCGCATTGTTCATGATAATTTCTTGCATGTTTTACAATCTGGAACATTTTCATCTGGCTCGCTTCTCTTCGGAGTCTTCTTGACGACATAGTTTTTTACGATTGTATTCAATGGAGTTGACTCGAGCATTTTAAGAGTTTTTGTGATTATCGAACGGTTGGCAGACCTAATTAAACGGGACTTAATTGTTATCATCGACAAGTAGGGACTCAAGCAGTAGAAAAGCTGAATTATAAGCTTTCCGCAGATGTTTGATCTGAAGACCTTGTCTCTCCAAAGGCGCATGATCGGTAATTTAGACTCTAGAATAGTTCCTATTAGACTTGTATAAATTACACAATCATAATTTGGTACATCAAACCGTATGAATGGATCCCCAAAAAATAACACGAAAGCCCATCCTATGGGGTCTCCAAACGAATTCATATACTCTGCCCATGATCTGAAGGCTTCACCGAAAGTGCCACCTTCGCGTAAATTATCATAGAATACTGTGACGTTGTTCATAGCACCAGAAATGCTTGGAGCCAGAACTAGCAGTCCACCTGTTTCCGCAAAAAGGATGTTCCAAGCCAATAAATCTGACATGAGTTTGATTACTTTTTCTGATGATGGATCATATGGATCTGATAACTCTTCCCAGATAAGACTTCCTGTACCACACGCCGTTAGTTCAAAGAAGTTCACATCTGGATCCTCAGTCAGATAATCACATGCGTTCCAGCGTGTACCATCTTCGAGAGAGTGCCCTAGGGGGGTTGAGTGGCTTCGAAACGCCAAATAATCAAAGGAACCACTGAGAATATTACGATACTCACCCTTGTTTACATCCTCATGGACAACAATATTCTCTCTGGGGTAGAGGTGAGCAAGCCAATCAACGATAATTTGAACGTCTCCTCCCCAGTTATTCACAAGTGCTACGTTGAAGTTATTTCGCGCTACTTGAGGAAATATAACTTCTCTTTTTCCATCTATGACCAACGAATGCTGTGAACCTAAGATCCGAAATAAGTGTAGCTTCTCCAAGTATCGGTTGTAGAATTCCAAGATTGTAGGTTTCGCTGGTATGAATATGTGTCCAGTATCTTCTCCTATTATGAGTCTTCCTACAAAGATTGTAGGAGGTAAAAGATTTTGGTAAGAGACCAAGGTGTTCTCGCTCACAGACCAGTCTCCTTCCAGTTCCATAAAGAAGTAGTCAGTTGCGTACCAATTTATTTGGGTCCCTGTTTGTGGATCCATTTGAATTCGTGGAACCGGCAACTCCCCTATCAGGAAAACACCCTCAAGATTGGGAACTGACCGAAGAAATCCTCTAATGTCACTTGGATTTAAATTGACTCCTTTGGGATGCGTGAATACGAATACCTCGTCAGCTCCTTCACGTTTCCAATCGTCTATCAAGATATCGATATTTTCCTGAAGACCATCGAATAATTCATCTTCCACAACAATGGCTCTATTCAAAAAGCTCTCCCCTTAAATACTTTTGAAATTAATTTCAGGCTATTGAATTTAAGTATATGTATTGGAGGGCTTTCTCAGGCACGGGTGGAAAGTTATAACAGCTTGACCCAACGGGAGGGCGCGCGCACAAGCCTTCTAGAACAAAAACTGTTTCACCAATCAATTGATAAGTGAAGTTTGGAAGAAGATGAGCAAAAAAGGGTTGCTTTGACGTCTAATCACACACTCAAGCACCATGCCTGCGAAAATTTTTTAATCCAACTTGAAATATATTAGAGCAGGAGAAAAGGAGGTGATAAAAGAGTTATGAAAATGACAATTACAACATCTGTAACCCTCATCTTTGCCGCCATACTTCTAACTTCAATGTTTTGGACAGGCATAAATTACGCGAGTCCGTCTGGCACCGCTACTCTCCATTTTGATCCCCCTAGCGTCACTGTGAAGTATGGAGAAACGTTCACAGTTTGTTTGAACATCAGCGATGTCGTTGATCTGATAGGTTTCGATATCAAAATTAGTTATGACACGGAAATTTTGGATGTAGTAGAATCTTCTCTCGGTGTCTTTCTTAATGAGCCTACGATACTCCTCAAGAACGAAACAGACGAGGCGGCTGGCACGATTTGGATTGCCATTATTTCAATGACGGGTGAGGGAACCAATGGCAACGGAACCTTGGCCACAATCACCTTTGAGTCAATAGTTTCCGGAGAATGTGTGTTGGACCTCTATGAAACTTTTCTGGCCGACTCGTCGGGCAGTCAAATTGATCATGAGAAGGTCAATGGTTATGTCAAGGTCACAGGGATAACAAGGCTCTATATAGACCCTCCTGAAATCATTGTTTCTGTCAGCGAAGAATTTACAGTTTATGTCAAACTTGATAATGTCCGCAATCTTTATGGTTTTGATATAAGGATTGCATACGATGCTTCTCTTTTAGATTTGATCGAGGTCGAACTGTTTCCGGAGAATATAATTTCAGGCGGAGTTGGATCGGTGTTTTGGCTTGCGTTTCAGTTCCCGAAAACCGGTCATCTAAAACTAGTCGCACTTACCTTCAGAGCAAAAGCAGAGGGAAGCTGCCCCATCGAAATATATCATGATGATCTGGCAACGCTCAAATATTTCGAACCTGCACGCGACACTGTTGGTTGGCCGATTCCCCATTCAACAGAAGATGGACACTGTTCAATAGGCCCGATCGCAGGTACAGAGAACCTCCAAGACACAATTGAATCGTGGGATTTAGATAACGGATTTGAAAAGTCTCTTACTGCCAAGCTTGACGACGCTATCAACTTGCTAGACAAAGGAAACACCAATGGAGCAGTACACAAACTGCAGGACCTAATTAAGAAAGTCACAAACGACGCAAAACATCTCACACAGGAGCAGAAAGACTGCATAATACAGACCACACAAGAAATCATTGAACACATTGAATAACAGCCAACGTTTCCATTGCACACGCAGATAATACTCAATGTTGGGGCCTCACGCTGAGAAGACGCTGGAAGATATCCTCTCTGCTCTAGGGAACATCATGCCTACACATTTTCTAACTTTAGTGCGATTTCACCCACGAGGACTTTTAAGAAAGCCGTTGAACACGAAAATAAGGAGCATAGTGGAAAGAAGGAATAGGCTTCTACAACAAACATCTGTTTCACCCTACCTTTTCAGCATTGCTAGTTGTCGTTGCTTCATAGCCCCTAAATACCTTTATCAAGGATCTTTCTTTGCCCGCCCTAGCCTAGTACAAGTTCTTTGGAATACAAGATTAAGAACACATAAAAATTCGGTAACCAGCCTCTTGAGGTTGGGAACGACCAGCACACCAGTACCTTATTCGCGTAACCCGACCATAATCAACATACTAATCAAAATGAAGAACAACGCCAAAAGCGACTACTCAATAAAATTCGTAGACAAATCACTAACATACATCAGCAAACACGCAGACCTAAACCAACCCGAACAAGTAAAACACTTCATAGCAAACAAAAACGTATCCAACGGATACAAAAAGAACCTATGCCTAGCATACAACAAATACTGCAAATACTACCAAATCCAATGGCAAATGCCAAAATACAGACCAGAGCCAAAGACAATCAAAATACCAACCAAAGCAAAGATAGAAATGCTAATCGCAAGAGCAGGCAAAACACTCGGACTCAAACTACAACTCAGCAAAGAAACAGGATTAAGACCCGTCGAACTATGCAACCTCAAAACGAAGGACATAGACCTAGACCAAAGATTAATCCATCCAACAACAGCCAAACACGGCGCACCAAGAACACTAAAAATAAGCAACAGCCTACAAGCAAGACTAGAAAATCACATCAACACAAATAAGCTAAGACAAAATGACAAAGTATTCCAAGGCGACGCAGAACTATACGGGAAATACTACAGACAAATGAGAAACAGCTTAGCAGACAAACTGCACGACCAAACACTCAAAACAATCCGACTATACGACCTCAGACACTACTTTGCTACAATGCTCTATCACAAAACAAGAGACATACTATACGTCAAACAACAACTAGGACACAGACGACTAGAAACGACACTAATCTACACACAACTACTCAACCTAAATGACGACGAATGGACATGCAAAACAGCAACCAACGTCAAACAAGCAGAAACACTAATCGAAGCAGGATTCGAATACATCGCAGAAAAAGACGGAACAATGCTGTTCAGAAAACGCAAATAACCCTCTTTTTTCTAATTTCCTCCAATTGGCGACAAGGACTAACCAGTTCGGACTAACTCGGATAGAGAAATCTAAAATACTATTCTCTAACTCTATTTTCTCATGAGCGCGCGCATTGAAGCGATTTTGTATAAGAGAACTGATGGGAAAATTCAATATCTAATTCTAAAAAGACATCCTCCAAAGAGCCATCCAGAAATGGGGCAATTCTGGCAACCAATAACTGGCGGTTTAGAAGAAGGAGAAACCAAAAGAGAAGCCCTAAAGCGAGAAATCAAAGAAGAAACTGGAATAAAAGACATTATCAAAATAATAGAAGATGTTCACTATTATGAACCTATAGACCTTCCTTTAATGGAGCGTCTCAAAAAGCATGGGCATGCATGCAAGCATTTGAAAGCATACGCATTCGGTGTGGAAGTGTCTTCAGACGAGGAAGTTGTTCTGGGAAAGGAACATTCTGAATTCAAATGGTGTAGTTTTCAAGAGGCTCTAAAACTAATTAAAGAGACAAGTTATGAACACAGAGAATCTTTAGAAAAACTAAATGAAATTATTAGGAAGTAAGCGTTCGATTCTTGGTTCATCGGCTTATAGTTGCCATCGCATTTTCTTCTGCGCACGCATTCAAAAAACGCAAATAACCCTCTTTTTTCTGTATCAGCATGCCATTTCTCAGGCTCATGTCGCTCCGCTCCACTCGCCTCAAAAAAACAACAACAAACTCAAACAAACAGAATACAACTTACCATCTAAAACTTTAGCACGCGCAAACTAGGAGGAAGTGGTTCTAGCGTGCCTTTTCTTCTTGTGCAGTCTGTGCATTCTCTTCAAGTATCTTTGCCTTTTCTTGCGTTTCTTCGCGGCATACTTCACAGAAACCCAGCCTATGCCTATCTTGCTTACCACATACTCTTTGCTCACATATTAAGAACTTGTCATGCCTATGCATGCAGCGCAAATAACCCGCGTAGCCGTTGTCACGCCTACGCCCGCCAATCAAACCACGACAACCCTCTTCTTTCTACTCTGATAAAAATCATACAAGCAATTAGCTACAAAAAGCCCAAACACGATAACGACAAGAACTAAGCCAGCCAAATCAAACCTATTCATTTAATGATTAAATCCGCCTTTTTTCCCTTCAAACGTGGACAACGCCAGATAAGCTCTCCAACACCGTTAGCAGCAGCCTCTCCAATAAAGGTATCTTCGCAACCACGTTCAACATTGTCACATGGTTTATTATCATACGGACAAAGACCAACACCGTCTCTTTCAGCATTTTCAAACCTTATAAGACGTTCAACCTCTTCCCTATACAATTGCGCACGTTCAACCTTGTCCATCATATACGCACGTTTAATCTTGCCAAAATCACGCGCACGTTTAACCTTGCCAACCATGCCTATTGTCCACACACCAAAGCAACAAACCAATCTTATCCTCAGTATCTTCAAAAGACTCAAAATCTTTACACGAGCTTCTAGTCATACCGTAACAAGCCAAAAAGCAGATAATAAAACAAGAAACACATGGTAAAACTGCAAAACATAATGAGAACAAAGATAGGCAAAAGCAAAACAATAGAATATTACTAAGCCCTAAGACGGGTTACGACCAGCACACCACCCTCAATTTCCCGAAACCCTCATTTATATCAGGTAATCAGCGTATACTCATGTGTATCTTTCTTCTTTCCATGGATCGGCTGTGTTGCTATATCCTCGTTTCTCCCAGTAACCCAGTTTCTGCTCTTCAGTGAACTTTAATCCTCTAATCCATTTTGCGCTTTTGTAGGCATACTTTTTGGGCACGACCAATCTTAAAGGGCCGCCGTGTTTTGGTGTCAAGGGCTCACCGTCTAGCTTAAATGCAAGAAGCACATCATCGTCCAGCAAGTCCTCTATAGGCAAACTGGTAGTATATTCTCCTTCGGCAACAACAGTCACATATCTACTATTCTTCAGAGGCTTGGCTAGATCAAAAATGGTTTCGAAGGCAACTCCTTCCCATTCATTATCGAATCTGCTCCATCCTGTTACACAATGAAAATCGCTTACACGAACAACTTTTGGAAGTTTCAGGAACTCCCCATATGTTAATTTCAAGCGATTCTCAACCAAACTTTCCACACGGAAATCCCATTGCTCCGGATTAAACTTCGGTACAGAACCCACGTGCAGGACTGGAAACTTTGAGGTAACGGTCTGATTTGGCGGAATCCGCTGATTCTTGTCTTTCATGATTATGCCTTTTCAAGAATTCCATATTGCCACAATTATGTCTTTGCTTTTTCTTATAGAACGTAATTTATTGCAATGGGGTCGCTGGGATTTGAACCCCGCCCACAGTGGAGATATCACCCGAAATCACTCCCCGCAACTCCCCATTTTTTTCATGCATGCAAATCTTATTTTTTCTCGAAATAGCCGATGAGACCTACTTGCTTTCTGTTCATCCTTTTCTTAACCTTGGTCTGTTGTGGCTTCAACGACAGTAGTCTTTCTATTAGGCTGAGGCAGTTCTCAGGGGCGTAGCCATGGAAGTGATTGTTGAAGTAGCCGTAAACCTTCTTGACTTGTTCTGATGCTTTCAGCACTTTTGGAACCCAAGGCTCAAGTTCATCCTTTTTGTATAGATAATTGAACCATAGTTTTTCTCCTCTTCCATGCCAGCGGAAGTAAGTGAAATCTGCAGTGATGTGGACTTTTGGCGGTAGGAGCGGCTCGTCAACGTTCGTGTAAGCCACATTATGTTTTTTCAGCAAGCGCCAAGTTTCCTCTTGCATCCAAGAAAGGTTCCGGAACTCAACAGCAAATTTGAACTGAGGTGAAAGCACCTCGAAAAAAGCCTCCAAGTTCTCAGGGTTGTAATCGTAGCTCGGCGGAAGCTGGATAAGGAGACACCCAAGTTTTCCGTTCAGTTGCAATGGTTGCATGATTTCCAAGAAGGCGTCCAAGTCGGCTTGCACATCACCTCTAAGACCAAGTTTCTTTTCGTGAGTTATGATTTTCGGAATTTTAGCTGTGAAAACGAAGTCTGACGGTGAATAGCGTAGCCATCCCATGACTGTTCCTTTTGAAGGATAACGATACCATGTTGAGTCAATTTCAACAGTTTGAAAGACTCTTGCATATGCTCGAAGCTTTCTCTTTTCACCCTTCCTGTAGAATGAGCCTTCCCATTCTCTGTAGCTCCAGCCTGAAGTGCCAAGCAGAATATTGTTTCTGTTCACATGAAGACCTCCAACTCTTCAATTACATCGTCGACGCCATTGTAAGTTTTTCTTGGCAGTTTGGAAAGCATTTTAGACAGATGAACTCTCTTATCAGCTGTTAAATCAATTACCTTCCAACCCTGGTGGTTAACCAACTCAGCCTTTGTTGATGGAAACTTAGCATCCTCTTTAAGAACTGCTCTTACTGAATCAGCTCCTGTGTATGCAGTAACTGGTACAAATTCCCCAGTTTCCTTATATTTCTTAAATCTTGAAGCGTCGCTGCTCATTCGTATGCCATGAAATGTTATGATTACAACTCTGGCTTCAGCCTTGAGTATTTTCTGTTCAATCTCTACAAGCTCCTCATCGGTGAACTGGTAAATGTTATGCTGTCCTTTGCCAAAGACTCTACTATAGATAACATCGCAATCATACGTTGGTTCTTCTCTTGACAAATCAACTGAATGTACTATCTCGAAGTCTCGCATCAGATTGATGAGTTTTGCAGTCATAGGGCCTCTTACCTCCCAAGCAAGACAAACCCCCTTGAGATTGATTGATGAAAAGAAGTCCTTTGCTTGTCCTATCTTCACGTCATCAAAAACGTAACTTGCAGGTGTCAACAGATGCAGAAAGGGAGCCTCAAGAATTCTGCAAGTACCCATCATCTGACTGAAGACCGCATAGGCTTGATCGACGGGTTTCAAGCCAGTTCTATGAGTTAGGTCTTTATGACATCTAACTGTAAACGTAAAATCGCTAGGCGCTGTCCGCCGCCATCTTTCAACCATTCTCGTGCTGGGATATTCATAGAAGGTATAGTTTACTTCTGCAAAGTTGAAGTTTTCAGAATAGGCTTTTAATGAGGGTTTATTTGGAACTTTGAAATAGGCCCAGCCGCCGGTTCCAATGAGGTATTCTGTCAATCTTCATCATCTTGTTTATTTTCACTTTCAGACAGATTAACCTTTATTACCGTTTCACTTTCACTTTACTGTGTCTCCTTTTCTGGAATATCATTCTACTGAATCTTTAAGAATCTCCAAATTCCTTGTTTTCACCCCCAACGTTAGGAGAAAAGGAGCCAATTTGTCACAAAGAACAATAGTGAAGAGTTTTCCCCCTCAATTTCGCTTATTTTTCAACATTGAAAACATAGATGATTTGTTTCCAGGCTTCGCCTTGGGCAACTTTGCCGTTCTCCATGGATCGTCTACAGTTTTGCCTTTGTCAATGCTTCTTTGTGTTAGAGCCCAGTTGCCATATCAGCTTGGAGGCCTAGAGACAAGCGTGGTGTTTGTTGACGGTGGCAACACCTTCAGGTTGTATGACGTTTCTTATATTACTCAACTTCATGAGCTTGATCCTAAAGAAGTTTTGGAACGAATCTTCATTTCTAGAGCGTTCACCGCCCACCAGATGACCTCTCTGGTCTTGGATAGATTGCAGGATGCTGTTGAGAAATATAACTCGAAACTTGTGGTAATCTCGGACATAGCAGGATTGTATCTCGATAAGGATGTCCCTAAAAGGGAAGCTAGAGACGTTTTCAATCAACTTACCGTCTATCTCTCAAAATTCGCTAAAGAAAACCGTATAATAGTGGTTGCCACTTATCTTCCACATTATCCGTTAAAGCGGAACATTTTCTTCAAAGCAGTAGTTTGCGGGCGTGCTAATGTTGTAGCTTCCGTTAGACCTTTTAAACATGGTCAGCAGTTTGTTTTGGAAAAACATCCCTTTTTCAGTTTAGGAAGAACTGTCTTCCCATCAGAGAATCTCACACTTACAGAATTTATGGAGGCATGAATGTGGGAAAAACTGTTGAATCATATCGAATGGCATTAGACAGAGAGTTGCAGAGATGGAGTGGATTTGCAAGGGCTTTGCGCAAAGAAGACAGAGCTGCCTTTGACCGCATGATGGATGCGTGTAGAAACTATGCGTCTGCGGGAAGCAACGCTACGCGTCCTATTGTGTTCGAGCCTATAGTCATGTCCATTCTGCTTCAACAACAGAAGACTTTGAACCGGCTAGAGAAGGAGCTAGATGCGCTCAGAGAGCAACGTAGCCAACCCTAAGCGTGTGGAAGGTTGGATATTTGACCTCTATCCTTCAGCGTTTGGACAGATGAGCGTTTGGGTTATCGCTGAGAATGGTGAAAGAATACGATTGATAGATGAGTTCCAACCTAAAATTTACATTTCTGGCGTAGAAGAAGATATAGAGAGACTGCTAACTCGATTCTTCGCAAACAGATCTATAGCATCATGCAGTTTCATTTTCAAGTATGCCAGTCCAACTGACACTGAAAAGTCGAAGGTTTTAGAGGTTGAATTGAAAGATTGTAGAAGGATTCCATTCTTTGTACGTAGAGTTCTAGAAACTGGTAGATACTTGCGCTACCATGTGCACAACTGTGATTTGCGAAGCGCTCAAGCCTATCTTTATGAACGTGATATCTTTCCGCTGGCCTTTGTTGATATTGAAGTTGAAAAGCATCGGTTGAGATACCATCTTCTAGACTCTGTGAAAAGTGTTGATTACCAGATACCGCCGTTACGGACCATGAGAATTCACGTAGACATTGATAAGAAAAGAAAGATAGCAAGCTTTGACGATCCATTAAAGAATATAGAAGTTTTACAAGACGACGAGAAAACAATTGTTGACGCTGGTGGCGAGAAAGGGAAGCTGTTGCGGTTTGTTGAAGTGGTTAAGGAACTTGATCCAGATATACTCTTGACAAGGGGTGGTGACTCGTATGTGTTTCCTTACCTTGCAAGGAGAGCGTTGGTTAATGGTGTCTTAGACAGATTAGTTCTAAGTAGAGAGAATATCCCTCTTGTTGCCAAGCGAAGACGTGGAACAACTTTCTTCTCCTATGGCACAACGTACTATCGGGCTCCGATGAGGAGGCTTTATGGCAGAGTTCACGTTGACGAAAACAGCACTTTCATCCTCACTGAGTGTGGAATTGAAGGACTTGTTGAGATTGCTAGAACTTGCAGAGTGCCTTTGCATAGAGCTTCCCGCTCTTCAATAGGCTCAAGCATGTCATCTCTTCAGTTCTACCAAGCCATAAAAGACGACGTTTTGATTCCTCGCAACAAGCGTATCCCAGAAGCCTTCAAATCAGCTTATGAACTTCTAGTTGGAGATCGTGGAGGCTTTGTCTACGAACCCAGAATGGGTATTCATGACTGGGTTGGTGAAGTAGATTTCTCGTCGATGTATCCTTCTCTGATGGCTAGAAATAACATATCGGCTGAGACTGTTCTCTGTAAATGTTGCCCGGACTCTGCGTTGCGTATTCCAGAGCTGGGTTACCATATTTGTGAGAAGCGTGTTGGAATTGTGCCTAAGGTCTTAAGGTTGGCAATTGGGAAAAGGCTGCGCTACAAGAGGTTGAAAAAAGAAGCCGACAGCCAGAGGCTTAAGGAAGTTTATGAAAGAAGACAAAGTGCCCTGAAGTGGATTCTAGTGACATGTTTTGGCTATCTTGGATATAAGAATGCTAAGTTTGGCACGGTTGATGGACATATTGGTGTCTGTGCTTTCGGTAGACAAGCTTTTCTAAGGACAGCTCGTATTGCTGAGAGAAGAGGGTTCAGCGTAATCCATGGTATTGTTGATTCATTGTGGCTTAAGAAGAAAGATGCTACAGCAGAGGAATACTTCAGCTTATGTACTGAGGTAAGTGAAGTAGTTGGAGTGCCTTTGAGTTTTGAAGGTCGTTACAAGTGGATAGTCTTTCTTCCCTCTCGGATGCATCCTAATGTGGCTGTGTTGAATCGCTACTATGGAGTCAAAGAAGATGGCAGAATCAAGGTTAGAGGTATAGATGCTCGAAGAAGAGATACGCCGAAATTTGTGCATGATG
Source organism: Candidatus Bathyarchaeota archaeon (assembly GCA_026014805.1). Lineage (NCBI taxonomy): Archaea > Thermoproteati > Candidatus Bathyarchaeota > Candidatus Bathyarchaeota archaeon. The sequence continues at coordinate 117,450 of JAOZHR010000010.1, forward strand.
CCCAAATGGAAATGATTAAAGTGCTGGCTACTGCTAGTGACTCTAAAGCTTTCATCGAGAAAATACCTGAAGCTCTGAAGGTGATTAGGAAAAATAGAAGAAGACTGATAGATGGAGAAGTTCCAATCTGGGACTTGGTCATCACTAAACGTCTTTCTAAAAATCTGGAAGATTATACGCAGAAAGTCAGTCAAGTAATTGCAGCTGAACAACTTCTGAAGGAAGGCGTCGAGGTTTCTGCTGGAAAGAGTGTAAAATTTCTCTTCACAAGTGCGAAAAGCAAACGTTATGAACGAAGAGTTAGAGCAGAAGAATTGATTGAAGAAAACACGAATTCAGATGTTAAAAAGTACCTTCTCCTCTTGTATTCCGCTGCTTCAAACATTCTAAGCCCATTTGGCTACTCAGCAAAGGATATCTACGACTCAGTGAGAGGCTATCAATGCACAAAGCTTACCTCATATTAATCCAAGCTCCACAAGCAAGGAGATGTCTCCCGCATCTTCCCTATTTTTCTTATGAACCTAAACAACAATGTTTTTGAAGAAACAAAGAGCAAGCTATCGGTGTGGAACACCATGCCATTGAGGATTAGAAGTTATCGGAGTGATGACGAAGAAGATTGGCTGAAGTGTCATGTTAATGCTTACATTGGCTCCAATGAACGGCGGTTTTTGAAAGAAAAAACTCGATATACAAGGCCGACCATCGAGTTAGTTGTTGTTGACGATCAAAGAATCGTGGTGTAGCTAATCAGCTAAGAAACCCAAGATTAAAGGGAGGAAGACCTAAAAAGTTTGAGGCCGATTAAAATGGTAAAGTCTGCAAGTATAAGAGAACAGAGAATTAAACGAGCAGCAATGATAGAACTGAGGAAATATTTTGAGAATACTAGACACGGTGTACATTACATTAAGAAAGTTACCAATAAGAAGGATGTTGGTAAGAACGTGCAGAGTAAGATGGTAGGTATAATCAGTGGACTTAGACATGAATATCTAATAAAAGGGACTAACTACAGAATAGACCTATATGATCCATTTGAAAATATAGCCTATGAAATAGCATTAGGAGATGGAACTGAGATTTTTAAAGACTGCATTAAAGCAATGCTGGCTAAAGTAGAGAAACTAGTAATATTCTGTAGAGACTACCCACATGCTAGTATGTCTGGTTATGGATACATGAAGAAGCAATGGAGAGCTATGAAAGATAAGCTACCGTTACATGTTGAACTAGTAAACTTTATGGAGAAGCCTCCCCTTAAGGAGATTAAAAACGGCTAAGTCCAGCATCCTTTATACTCAAACGTTCTTTGATTAACCGGCTCCTCATGAAGTTCGCAATAGCCAACTACGAAGCTAACGACAGCTACAAACGAAACCTATGTTTAGCCTACAACCACTACGTCAAATTTCATGGTTTAAGCTGGGAAGTTCCAAGATACAAGCCTTCAGAGAAGTTGCCTAAGATTCCAACCGAAGAAAAAGTCAACATGCTGATAAGTGTGTCACCATTCAAGCTTGCTGTTAGACTCTGCCTTTCGAAGGAATCGAAAAGGGTGTTTGGGAATACCATATAGGTGGATATCAAGTTTTGTTCAAATGGCTAAGCTACAGAAGAAGAAGGAAATTGACACTTGAGGATATAAAGCATTACTGTAAGGTTGTAACTGCGATTAAGAGAACAATTGAAATTCAAGATGAAATAGATGAGCTATATCCTCATGTTGAAAAAAGAAAGGAGTTAAGGGATAATTGCGGGTTGCCCTAGCCTGGTAGGAGTTCTACAGTCACAAAAACTCTGAAGCTGATTTAGAACTGAGGAAACCAGCCTCTTGAGGTTGGGAACGAACAGTACACCAGCCCGCTAACCCATAAACTGTTTTTGCAGCTCAACAACCTCACCACTATCACGAGCCTGCACATAAACCTCTAACAACTCCTCATTAAGACTGAGAAACGTGTGCCCCCACTTGAAAACCGAAAGCAGCTTCTCCCCCTCCCCCTTAAAGCCTGCAATAATAAGCGCCGCCGCCAACGCCTCAACAGTACTAAGCTTAGTCGGTTTCCCATAATTAATTGGATTTGCAGCAATCAAATATGGCAGACAACGCGACGCCCCTCTCAAATTAAGAAACCGTTTCACGTCATCAGCATGTTTCCAACTAAAATCCAAACCCACAAGACCCCTCTTCTCAATTCGTTCACGATCACTGGGCGAAAACGCCCTCTCGGCAAACGGGTTCAGAATCACCGCACCTCTAGGCAACTCTCGTGTCTGATGGACAACCCAAACAAGATTATGACGTTTCAGCTTGAGCGCTGAACATTTTCGCGGATCACACTGCCTAGCGTGGTAAACAACGATTTGGACGTTTTTAGGGTGCACTCTTTCGCACCTTCAAATGCGACATCGGGTCATCTATAACCTTTGGAATCCAATCCAGCAAGTCCGTAGCCACCATATGACAGCCCTTTACGCTTTTTACAAAGTCGCCAGCAGCACCATTAATGAAAGCACCAGCCACCGCAGCCTCAAACGGGTCAACCTGCTGGGCCAAAAACGCACCAACGACTCCAGAAAGCACGTCACCCGTCCCACCTACAGTCATACCCGGATTGCCTGAAAAGTTCAACTTCACCTTTCTGCCATCAGAAATTACATCAGTGTACCCCTTCAACAAAACCACCGCATTAAGCTTCGCAGCTGTTTTCCTCACCTTTTCCATTTTTTCTTCAAGGCTGGACGGCAATTCCTTGCCAGTTAAGATGGAGTATTCTTCAGCGTGAGGCGTCAAAACCAATGGACCCCGCAGTGGACGCTTGAATTCTGCAAAAGCTTTCAATCCGTCAGCGTCTAGCAGCAATGGCGTTTTTGTCTCTTCTGCAGCGGCCACAATCTCTTCAACAGCCCTCTTAGTGTCTGTATGAAGCTCAAGACCCGGACCTATAACCGCTGCAGTTGCCCTTCCCAGATACTGCTTAATTTGCGAAACATTATCTGAGCCAAGGTGGACGCCTTCAAGTTTGATTGTGATCAGATTTGGCGTCATTGAAGAAATTGCGTAGGCTGTCTTTTCAGGAGCAACAACATAAGCCAAATCCACACCGGTGCGGAGGGCCGCGAGAGCAACAAGAGCAGGGGCACCCGAATAGGATTCGCTTCCGCCCACAACCAACAGCTTGCCAAAATCTCCTTTATGCGACTCAGCGGAGCGCGGTTTGACAACTAGGGCAACATCGCCAGGTCCTGCGAAGTTTTCGCAAATTTCGGGCAGTCCAATATTTTTTACCAGCAATTCGCCTACATACTCCTTTGCTTTGAGCAAGCCTAGCTTCGCTTTATGAAACGTGACTGTCAAATCGGCTTTAACAACCTCACCTAACACTTCGCCAGAGTCTGAATCCAGACCAGTTGGAGTATCAACAGCCAAGCAAAAAGCTTGCATTCCATTTATCGCCCTAATCAGCTGCAAAACTGGTTGTCGCGGGGCTCCTTTCAATCCGATACCTAATAACGCGTCAACAACAACGTCTGCTTTAACGTCTGGAACTTGGGAGGAATCGGTGACTACATGCACTCTTACAGAGTTCTTCAAAGATTGTAAGGTCGACCAGTTCTTCACCGCCGCTTCATGCCTAATATCGACGGTCTTACCTGCAACTATGACTTCCACCTGATACGCTCGAGAAAGGAGGTGGCGAGCCGCTACAAATCCGTCACCGCCATTTCCACCTAAGCCGCAGAAGATTGCGACACGTGTCTTTTTAGGCTGGAATCGAGCGGAGATTTCAGAGGCAACGCTGCAACCAGCGTTTTCCATGAGTTGTAGACGGGAGACGCCATAATATTCGGCGTTTGTTTCGAGGGCACGCATCTCGCGGCTCGTTATGATGTTAGCTTGCATGGTTTCCACAGCGAATTAATATGAAAACGTCTCCTTAAATAAGTGGTTAATGAGGACACGCTTGTTCGTTTGTGTTTGTTGAATAGCGTCCTAGGCTAAGTAGTATTGCTCCTAAGGATATGAACGCTGCAATGTAGGCAAGCTTGTGCGACATTGCTAAGATAGTGCTGTAGATGGAGTCGCCTAACCAAAAAGTGACAAATGCGAGAAGAAAACATGCTGCTCAAGCCCCATAAAGAAAGTTTATTCTTTCTTTGCTATCACGTTGGCAAACTTGATTTATGTCGTTTGTTTCTTGGGTTATTGCAGTGTCACTTACTTCTTGTTCTGCTGAAATAGCCTCTTCACATATAACAGCCTCTGTTTCCTCAGGTTCTTCTTCTTTCTTGCCCTTCCTTCTTGAATGTATGTCAAGGTAAAGCATGGAAAGATAAGGTGCAGATAAGTAAGTTCCAGCAACTAGAGGGTTTTGGAACCATACGGACATAGTTCGTATTTGAGCTATTGGCGCTGTCCCAATCATAAGTGCTAATATGTCTTCAACCGATACAGCTACAAACGTTATAGTTAAGCATAGAAAGAACTGAAGCAAAACGCTTCTCGCCTTTCCAAGAATCATTGAAGGTATTACTGACGACAGGACGAAAATCCACGCGAAGGTATGTATAAAAACAACCATGTCGATGCGGAGGATTAGAAATTCAGCTGTTGAAGGCAACAAGTTGTTTAGAAAGTAAATGATGGAATAGACTGCGGTTTGAGTAAATAGCTGGTAGCTGATAATCAAGCTCCATGCAACGGAAATATACAGTGGAGCCGTCAACGCTGCCTTTCCCAGTTTGTATACCCCACAGCATTATTGGATGCGCAGATGCAACAAAAGTCTTATGAAATGTGAATCAATAGCTGAAATAGGCGAAGTTCTGCGTCAGAATATGAATGTGCTTAGTTTAACTTGTGGACCGGGCGGGACTAGCACCCAAAAGGGTTCAAGTCTCAACTTTTTGTGCAAATCGCTTGGCATGCTCACATGGCATAGGTTCAAATCTCGGCCGGAGCACCAATTTAGTTAAAAACTAAAAAGTAATAGGTAACTAGCAAATATGATTCTGAGAAAGGGTGAGAATTATGGAAAGATGGTTTGCAAGAAGGCGAAAATCTAGGGTTCTTGAACTTGCAGATAGACAGATGATTCTGGCAACAGACACGGTTGTGGATTTGCAGAAAGCCGTGGCGGCGGCTGCGAAAAACAGCAAAAAAGAAGCTGAAACCCATATTAGACATTTGTCTAAAATTGAACACGAAATCGACGAATTGCGAAGGACAATTTTTGAAGAACTAACGAAAAACACGATGTCTCCTCAAGACCGCGAAGACATAATGCACCTCGTTAAAAGATTGGACGAGATGGCGGACCACGTTAAAGATGCGGCGAGAAGCCTCGATATGATACTTAAAACTAAGATTCCAGAGATTTTCTGGAAACCCCTTGTTTGCATAGCAACCAAACTAGTTGAATGTGCAAAGATCTTGCGCCGAGCAATTGAAGCGCTTGGAACAAACCCACCTGAAGCAAAAAGACTTGCAATAACGATTGACAAAATAGAGGGCGAAATCGACGAAAAATACCAAGAGATAAAAGACCTTCTTCTTCAACATTCAGACGAGATGACCGCGGCAACAGTGCTTTTCCTTCGAGACTTGGCAGAAGAAATGGAGCATGTAGCAGATTCATGTGATGACACTGCAGACTACGTGAGAATCCTTGCGTCTATAAGAGAATTCTAATCGCTGCCTCCTGTTTGAAAACCTCGATATACGCCTTGAATGAACAGAAAGTGAGAGAGAAAAGTAGAATTGCCTAAATTCAAAGTAACAATCCTCGATAAACTTTCGTCTCATCGAACAATTGCATATAGCATCTACGTTGGAGCCATACTTTTTTTTCTCGTGTTGATTCTAGTTCCACCTATTTTCGGAATAGGCCTAAAATGGAACCTGGTTGGCGAAATTACTGGAAACCCGGAGTTAATGTCCAGAGCGGCTAATGCCATTTGGGCTTCCTTTGGAATTGCCATTTTTGTTTCCATAATCGACCTTGTCGCTGGAATACCTACGGCCTGGTTCATTTCAAGAGGGAAATCCAGATGGCTAAACGTTGTAGATACGCTCGCGGACATTCCTTTTGTGGTTCCCACCGTTACACTGGGTTATTCTCTGCTTTTATTTTGGAGCAGCCCTCAAGGGATTTCGTCGCTTTTTGGCGGCAGTCTAATTTCTCCAGGGTGGCTTCTCGTAATACTTCTTCACTTCGTTTTTTCTTTTCCAGTTGTTGTCCGGGTCATGGTTGGAGCGCTTCTCGATTATCAGCGTACTTCTGAAGAAGCAGCTAGAACTTTGGGAGCTTCAACTTTCACCGTATATAGAACTGTAACCTTTCCAATTTTGAAGCCTAGTTTGATTGGTGCTTTTGTGTTGGCTTTTGCTCGGTCAATTAGTGAAACGGGAGCAACTATGATGGTGGCTGGGGCGTTTGAAAATGGCGCTATTTTTGTGAAGAACATGAAAATTGATGGTCAGCAAGGTCCACTGGTCTTCGTAAGCCTAATACTAATACTGATTTCATGCGCGATTTTCGGCGTAATACTTGTTCTTGGAAAGAGGTTACATGTGCCAATTCGACGTGTTTGGCCTTCATTTGAGCGAAATCTGAGTTCAAAAGGCGTAGCTGCCACCCGAGACACCTTAACACTACTAGTCTTCTTTTTGTTAGTCATCATTCCTTCACTTTTCGTAGCAGTACCTACATTTACTGCGATAATGGATGGCACCATAAACAACGCGGTTTCAGGTTCTGGAATTTGGCAAGACTACTGGTCAAGTCTGGGCTTGTCATATTCTGTCGCAGCACTCGTCACATTGCTAAGCATCTTAGCTGGGCTGCCAATGGCAATTCTGATTGCGCGAAAAAGAATGGGAAGATCTGTTTCAGGTGTTCTGGACATTCTCGTTAACATTCCAATTATTGTGCCTTCTACGGCTCTGGGAGCTTCTCTCAGTATTTTTTGGACTAATTTTGCGTTCGTGCCAGAGATAGTCTTGCTAGTTTTAGCCCATCTTTCAATCACTTACCCCTACTTCGTAAGGTCTATGGCCGCCGCAATAGAGCGTACAGACATAGAATTAGAAAATGCTGCTCGCATTCACGGAGCCAAGCCTTTTGCAGTGTTTCGAACCATAATTCTACCCTTGACCAAGTATTCATTGCTCGCTGGTGCCATTATGGTGTTGACGAGAAGTATAAGTGAAACTGGTGCAACTCTAGCAGTAGTGTCTCAACTTAAGACCGCACCAGTGTTGCTTGTGGACTGGGTTCAAGAAACAATTCCTGCAACTGCTTCAGATGTTGGGTTAGGCTGCGGAATCCTTATTGGGCTTTCTTTTATAGTGTTACTTTTCCTTAAATTAGGAGTTAGGAGGAAAGCTGTGTACTAGACATGGATGGTGAGTGTTGATGCCGAAAATACAATTGAAAGGCGTAACAAAACGTTTCGGAAAGAAAATCTTGGCAGTTGACAACGTCAGCTTAGAAATTCAAGATAAAGAATATTTTTCCCTCATAGGACCAAGTGGCTGTGGAAAAACAACGTTACTTAGAATGATTGCAGGCCTAATTCAACCAACTAAAGGAGAAATTTACATAGACGACAACTTAGTCAACGATGTCCCTCCAGAGGACCGCGGAATCGGCTTCGTTTTTCAAACTTACGCCTTGTTTCCCCACATGAACGTTTTCGACAACGTAACCTATGGGCCTAGAGTAAAGGCTTGGGAAGAGAAAAGGGCTGCAAGCGTCGGCCGCGAAACACTGGAGATGGTAAAACTGGACAAACGTGCTGATGCTTATCCCCACGAGCTAAGCGGCGGTATGATGCAACGAGTCGCGGTGGCAAGGGCATTAGCTGCTGGCTCTAAAACTCTGTTATTAGACGAGCCCTTAGGCGCTTTAGACGCGAAAATTCGTAGTGAACTTAGATACGAGATAAGACGACTTGTGGAAGACTTGGGATTGACGGCTATTCACGTCACTCATGACCAAGCGGAGGCCATGGCTATTTCCGACAGAATTGCCGTTATGAAAAAAGGTCGCATATTTCAAGTGGGAACGCCTTACGAGCTATATATGAATCCTCAACAGATTTTTATAGCCAACTTTATCGGAGAATCCAATTTCCTCGAGGGACGAGTAATCGGAGTGGAAGATGACAAGGCCATTGTAAAGTTACGCGGTGACCTGAAAGTTGGCGCAAGGAAAAATGAGGCTTCTCAGATAGACGAAAGGATTGTCTTGGCAGTTAGACCCGAAGCTTTCGAGATAGTGAAGGGACGGAGAAAATTGGTCAACGAATTAAATGGAGTTATTGAAAAAGTTCGATTTGAAGGAACAGACATTCGCTACGAAATTCGCTTAGCTAATGACGATTTCATCATTGTTGTAAAGGCAAGTTTAGGAGGGGAATGGCTTAAAGAAGCTGATGAGGTAACGGTTGGGTTTTCTCCTGAAAAAAGCCAAATGTTCTTATATCCACCAAAGGGCTTAATGGCTGAGCTAGAAGTAGGATAAATCTTGAAGAGTGCCTTAACGCAGAGTTTGCAGAGCTAATAACAAGCCTTTGGCTATTATTCGTACCTATTTAGGTATAGTGGCTTGATGGCTTCTTGTATTTTCTCTTCTTGAGTCATGTCCTTGAGACTAATCTTAACTGTATGCTCTTGCGCATCCACATAGTTTCTTTCAGTCTTGAAGTTTTGCTCATTTTTCTCTATCAGTTGAACACTCATTTTCTTCCCACTCAATTGAGGTCCCTCACTACTTGACAAAACTGCCTATTCTAAATAATCACATTTCAAAGGTGTAAAACACATTGTGTGTCTCCAACAGGACTAACCACACTTTTTGACCAAATGAAGACAACTAACGCTCCTCTCCAAGTTCGTGAGCGTGTTTTGAAAGCAGCGGTCCAACGTTGCTTGCTTCCTCTACCACTGGCAAGATATTCTTGAGTTTTTGAAAGTATTTTTGCGCTCTCAATGTTTTGAACACCGCCAATCCTCTTTCAGTAATGGCGTAAACTGCTCTTTTTTTGTTTAAACGCCTTTCTTCAACAAGCTTGTGATAAAGCAGAAAATCCAAGTACCGCTTCAACGTGCTACACTCTATGTCAGCCTTGTACGAAATGTCTTCAAACTCTATAGGTTCAGGAACTAGAGTCTCAAGAATGCTTAGGTACTTTTCCAGTCTTGAACGGGACATTGCATAATCTCTCCTTTCTTATGGTTCATCACTGCGAATAAATCTCTTAAGAAATCTGAGTAAATATTTGAAATTCATGTTTCTCAAAATTGTATTGTTCAAATTCCTATTATTATACTTCAATGTTAAACTGATTTGCATAGATAGATTCTAAAAGCAGACAACATAACCCACGACACAACTGCCACCGACGATATGGTTTCAGGCACAGCAACCCCCGCACTATAAATCCCCGCAAAATACAAAATCCATGAACCTAAACCAATCGTGAACGCTACTGAGGCTAGAATAGACTTTTTTTCTAAGGCGTAGATGATAGAGGCGAAGCCGAATGACACAAAAAATGATACTGATACTAGAAAATGGAGAAAGCCGTACACTGCATCAAAAGTCGCGACCAACTGAAGCAGTAAAGCCGAGATTAGCAAGCAGTAGCAGGCATATTTGGCATGATTCCTAAAGGCTGTGATTGAATAAATCATGATGAGGAACCCTGCCAGCAATAAACCGAAATTAAATAACGGCGCAACATCGCTTCTAACGGCATGCCCAAGATCGCTTAAGGCGTTGGCTGACCAACTAAACCAGGGCGACAGCATTATGGAGACGATGATGAAAAGATAAGCCGCTATAGGTCCAACAACGCCAAACAAAGCGTACTTCCGCTCATTCATATCAATCACCTAAGTTGGCACGTTATTTTAACGATGACAATAATAGGCGGTAATCAACCCTTCCTTCTTACTGTCTATTCTCACAAAACCAAACCGTTCAAACTGCACGACATTGTCAGTTTGCAGTTGTTTACAACCCTCTTCAGCCAAGCCCTTAGCAACCGAAGCGTCAGGTAACACCACTTGGCACCTTGCATCTGCGTTTTCTGGAATCCAGTGAATTAATGGCGCCTTAACTTTCCTCGCTTCTTTATACTCTTGACTGTGAAAAACTGCTTTCACAACATCTTCTTCCAAACTGCCTATTCTTATGTTGAATAGCTCCATAAACCGAATAACTTGACCTTTCCTCATTTTCTCAACATCTTCATTTGTTATCCAAAACTTTGCAACACTGTCTTTTGGTTTAACATTAAATCTACGAAAGCCCCTTTCAGGATAGTCAGGATGCAAAAGAATTTCTGCCACAAATGACTTGGGAAGATTGCTCACAATCATTTTTCTAGGGTTGTACACAAAGAAGTAACGGCTCGCTTTAGGCTCAATTATCCTTCTGTTGTGCGAATACATGTTCTCCCAGCTAAGCGTTATGTCTTGCGTCTTAGGTCCAACATCAATTATCAACTGTTTTATCGCATCTGCTTGTATGCCTCTCCGTCTAAGCGCCGCAAAAGTCGCTAACCTTGGATCGTCCCAACTCTTATAGACTCCATCACGCATTCCCTGCACGATCTTTGACTTACTTAAAGATGCCCCAGTGATTTTCATACGTCCATAATGAATTGCCTCTGGATACTTCCACCCAAGATAACTATACATAAACTCTTGCCGAGTCTGATTAGTCAAATGTTCTTTTCCACGTATTATATGCGTTACACCCATGAGGTGGTCATCTATGCCGCATGCGAGGTTGTACAGTGGCCAGACACGGTATTTGCTGCCGACACGGGGATGCGGAAAAGTCTCGGTGTCGATTATGCGTAGTGCTGGCCAATCTCGAACCGCTGGATTTGGGTGTGTAAGATCTGTTTTGACGCGTACAACGGCCTCTCCTTCTTTGCAAGTGCCATCAAGCATTTCGTTCCAACGTTTTATATGTTCTTTGGACGGCAGACTGCGGCATGAGCATGGCTTCTTGGCTAAAATCAGTTTTTTGAACGTTTCGGATTTGCAGGTGCAGATATAAGCGTTTCCTTCTCTAAGTAATCGCTCTGCATATTCGTAATAGATCAGTAAACGGTCACTTTGAATGAAGTACTCATCGGGTTTGCATTTTAGCCATTCCAAATCTTCTTTTATGGAGTCGTAAAACTGTAGCTGTGGACGTTTCAGTTTTGGATCTGTGTCTTCGAAGCGCACGAGAAACTTTCCCCCGTACATTTTTGCATATTCGTGACACAGAATTATGGCTCTTGCAGAGCCAAGATGGATCGGAGCGTCGGGGTTGGGAGAAAAACGTGTCACAACCACTTCATACTTGTCCACGTTCGGCAATGGTGGAAGTTTCTTCTTCTCTTCTACTTTCTCTCGTACAAAAGCTTCAGGCCAGTTCTCCTCCACAACTTCTCTTTGATCTTCGAAACTAAGGTTGTTGACTTCTCTAAGAATCTGTACCGCAATAGATGCTATTTCCTTGGCCTTTGCTCTTAAGCTTGGCATTTCAGCTAGTAGTTTGCCGATAACTGGTCCTTGCTGCGCTTTTCCTTCATGCCTAATGGCGTTTAGCAGTGCGATTTTCTTAATCTTTTCTCTGATTTCAGCGTTAGAAGACAATAAAGTCACTCAAATTCTCAAATTTTTCTTTGGATAAGGTAGTTGGCGAAGGCTCTTAATTTTTCTTTTGCAGTTGAAGCGGGCAGTAACGTGTCAACGTTGTTCCAGCTTTCTCCCACAATTTTGCGTGCATGCTCTTTTGCGTACTCGATGGAGTTGTACTTCGCCATTATGGCGATGGCTTCGTCACGTAGCTCTTGCTTGTTTGTGTGCATTCTCAGAATTTCTTGAAGCCGCTTTTTGTCTGTGAGCGTTGCTATTTGTAAAGTATGGATAACCATCAATGTGCGTTTGCCTTCAGAAATGTCCATTCCCCGCGCCCCTTTCTTTTCAGCAAACTCTCTTTCAGTTAAGTCTAAGACGTCATCTTGTATCTGAAAAGCCACGCCAACAGCCTCTGCGAAATGTCCCAGCTTTTCAGTTAACTTGCCATCAGCTCCTGATAAGACTGCAGCTAACTTCGCTGCCATACTCGCCAAAGTTCCAGTCTTATAAGCACACATTTGCAAGTAATTTCGTTCATCTATCTTGTCTGCATCTGCTAGTCCTCTGTGCCACGCGATGTCCATTGCTTGGCCAAAGCTTAGGTTAATCATTTCTTGCACGTAAATCTCGTAAGCCTTGTTCAGCATGGTTGTTGGGATTTTGTTTCGGTTTTTAATAAGAGATAGAAGGGGAATGTAGCACATGGCAATGCCAGCGTTTATGGCTATGTCTAGGCCGAACAGCTTGTAAGTGCATGGTTTACCTCTCCGCAGTTCCGATAGATCCTCTATGTCGTCTATCATCAATGTTCCGTTGTGTATGACCTCGGGGATTATGGCATATTCTAAGAAGTCTTTTGGATTCTTTCCTAATGCTTCACAGATTAATAGGAATAGGCTGGGTCTCCAACGTTTTCCACCTCGGTTAAGAAACTCCCAAATGGGTTCTGCGACTGCCTTGTTCAAGGCGTCAAGATTATACGCATATCTCGGTGGATTAAGAGCAAAGACAACTGCGTCTTCCCTGAATTCTCTTGGAATATACTTTTCAATCATCTCATCAACGATGGCAACCTGCCTTTCTAGAAACTTCTCAACCTTAATTTCCATAGTTATCGCCTTGCATACATTTCAGGTTTGAAGCCTCGCTTTTCTAACCAATCTGCTGTCTCTCCTAGTAATATCAAGGGAGCTTTCTTCATTTCGTCCAATGATTCTGCGCCGACGAGGAACATGGTGTTTCTCAATTCTTCGATAACGAAATTCAAGGCTTTTTTCACTTCGCTTGTGCTCTTAGTAGCAGCACGTAGTATAGGAGTAGACATGCTGGCTAGACTTGCACCCAACGCCAATGCCTTTGCCACATCTATACCTGTTCGCACCCCACCCGAAGCCATGACCGTAAGTTTTGTGGATTGGCTGACTTCTACCAGGCTTGCAACAGTAGGTATACCCCAGTCCCAGAAACTCTCGCCCAACCGTTGTCGAAACACGTCTTCAGCAGTTTTTGCTCGGTAATATTCTACAGCCGCCCAACTTGTCCCACCAGCGCCAGAAACATCGATGCCTTGTACTCCAGCCTGTTCAAGTTTCTTCGCAGTTTCAGCGGATATGCCTGCCCCTGTCTCTTTTACAATTATGGGTAATTGAAGCGCCTCCGTTATCTCTTCTATTTTTTGAAGGACGCCAGCATAATTTGCTTCACCTTCTGGTTGGATTGCCTCTTGCAGTGGGTTTAGGTGAATTGCTAAGGCGTCGGCTTCAATCATTTCCACCGCTCTTTCAGCTTCTTCAACGCCATATCCTTGCACAAGCTGAGGTGCTCCAATGTTGGCAACCAAAAAGGCCTCTGGAGCCTTCTTCCTAACAATTTTGTATGTTGACTCTAGTTCAGGTTCTTCTATTGCTGCTCTTTGGCTTCCAACACCCATCCCCAAGCCGAGCTCCTCAACCGCTTCAGCGATAAAAGTGTTGATTTTTGCGGCTTCTTTTGTCCCTCCAGTCATGGCGCCAACAAAAATCGGAGCGGAAAATTTGTGATCGAAAAATCTCGTAGTGAGACGGATTTTATCGCGGTCGATTTCAGGTAAGGCTCGGTGCACGAAGTAGATGCTTTCAAAACCCGTGGCAATCCTTCTAGCGTGCACATTTTCCTCCAAGGAGATTCGTATGTGATCAGCTTTTCTATTCTCCGTTTGACCTGGCAACACATTTCACTCTTTTTCGATTAATGTTGCGATTACTTTTTCTTCCTTAAGCGCCTTGTAAATATTGTCTTCCTTCGCAGCATTAACAACTATCGCTGGAATGTCAGCATTAATAGCTGGCATCAACTCTAAAATCTTGCCCAACATGCCCCCAGTCACATCAGTCACTTTTGCTTCTTCAATATTATGTAGAAGAGCTTTCAACCTCTGCAACGTAATATGGGGTATCAACTGTGCAGAAACATCAGTCTTCGGGTCAGAAGTGCACAAGCCATCTACGTCTGCACCAATAATTATCTTATCAGCCTTGAATCTTGTCGCCAAGGCAGCAACCAGTTGGTCACCAGAGAGTATTGTGAATCCAATGTTGATGTCGAGAACGGCATCTCCAAAAAGCACGGGCACAAACCCCGTGTCTAGAAGCAGTGTCAACGTGCTGTCATAGAAAACTTGGATTCGACCAGCCTTCGTAATTATGAAGGATGAGGGAGAAACAGAGAAGGCTGCGATATTATGGCGTATTAGAGCGTCCACAACATGTTTATTTAGTTCCAGCATGGCTTGATGTGTTTTTGAAAAACCTTCAATTTGTGACTGCTCTTCGTAGCCTTCTTTGATCTTGTATTGTTTTGCTAGAGGGTGACCGAAGCTGCCGCCGCCGTGCACTATGATTAGTCGCTCAACATCTGCGTCAGCTATTTCTTTTGCCAGCCGTTGTATAGCGTCTAGATTTTGGGTCATAGGTTTTTCTTTATCGGTTATCACGGAGCCACCGAGCTTCAAAACAACTAATTTGCCTTCAGCCTTGCCCTTAAATTTTGGCTCCGTCCGCAGTTCTTCTAGCAACAAAAGCCCCTCCGCCAGCTTGCTCTATAGCCTTTTTGACGCGCTTTAAATTCTTCGGTTCAGCCCAAGCTATTATGCACCTATTTCTATCTCCAGCCCGTTTTGTGCCTAAAAACCGGGCCGCGAAGCATCAACCATCTGAACTCATTGCTTCTTTATTGTGACAACGCCATTCTCTAAATGAACGAAATCTCCCGTTCTTATTTTTGAAATATCAATCTTGTCAACACAAGGAATTTCTGAGATTATTGCACCAACAGCGACCACAGTTTCACATTCTTTGTTTATGATTCCGGCAGGAGCCACGCCATTCTTTTTCAATCTGTAGAGTGTGTAGGACCCAACGGTTGATCCTTTTCCATTTGGGAAAACTAACATTCTAGCTCTGACTCTTTTTCCTTCCAGTTCATGCCCTTTTTCTATTATCTCGCTGGTATCTGGGTCAACCCCGCCAAAAAATGAGATTGGTTGTGACGTGCTCAGGGCTTCTCCTTCTGCAACTCCCTTTGAAATGGTTCTTCCTCTTAACTCCATTTTCCTTTCACCGCAGCTTCTATGCATTCTTCTAGACTTCCCATTTTTGTCATCATATCGTTATGTCTTGAGTAGTAGCATCCTTTTGCAGAGGTTGTTGCGACAGATCGAAATTTTCCTCTCAGTGGAGCTACAGCCATACAAGTGTCACAGGCGAATTTCCCCCCAGCCCTTTCGATTGCTTCAGTGTAACCTCTTTCATCTGCGATCTGTTTCACAAGTCTTGAGCATGCGACCCAGAATTCGGTGTTTGAAGATATATTCTTGTTTTTCAGCAGCTTTGCTATTTCAGCGATTTCTTTAATTGAGCAGTGGGGGCACCCAATGCAGACTAAATCGACGGTGCAAAAGTCGTCATTAATGCTTTGGTATGCTTCCTCTATGTCCTCATTCTCAATTGTTATAGTCTCTCTAGGGGGTTGATGTTTTTCGGATCCAGGGGTTATTCCCCTCATATAGAACAGGGGTTTTGAGCCATAAGTCACCATGGAGGCACAGAAAGATTTCAACTCATCTAAATTAGCATCTTCAATGCCAGTTACGTACGGGATTTTGTTTTCTGCTTTCTTGCCAGTACAGTAGCCAAGAGCTCCCCAATCTGAGATTTTTTTCAATTTTGCAGCTACGTGCACACAAGTGTCTGGCGCTCTGTTCTCGTCCAGATGAAGTCCATAGTACGGTGTTTTGCCAACAAAAGCCGCCGCAAGAGCTGATGGACCTCCTTCTCTATTTGTCTTTGCTCCGATAACAGAGTTGGCAAAAGTAACTGCAGAGGATTCCGACCAAGCAATATGCTCTCCGTATATTGGTAGGTTACCTATCAAGTAAGGAGTACACGTACAAGAGATGATTATGCCCATTTTCTTGAAGGCGTCGATGACCAAATTCTGCTTTCTTGCGAACTCCTCGTCGATCCCGAGCTTCTTCCAATCCTTCAGATCCATTCCTGCAGGATTCAAAGTTGTGAGCACTCTGACTTTCCCGTCTTTTGCCAATTCGTTTAGAAACTCCAGACCAGCATCTCCGAGGTTATGGTATGATACACCTGCCACTTGAACAGAGCCTACTTCTATGAGCTTTTCAGCGCCGTAGATGTCGCCTAAGGCGACGAGTATCTCCATGGATTTTTTTACTGCGTAGCCTTCTTCTCCATTCAGCATTCTCTCTTCTTCTTTCGTGAGATACATAAAATCACAAGAACTTGTCTAGATCAACTTCTCTGTATTCCTCTTTCCTGAAGCCTTTACCTGTTTGTGTGAATGGAATCGTTGCGTCTAATCCCATCTTGCATGTTATCGCTTTTTTTCCTCCAGTCAAATCTCCAGAGGGATCAAGAGAAGATCCTCTTTGTTTTGGTAGGATAACAGCGTCTTCATCTGCTTGGAATCTAGTTGCAATTGCCCACTCGATTTCATTCGGATCATAGATGTTTATGTCGTCATCCACAACGACACAGTGCTTCAATGATCTGTGACCTTTAAAAGCTGCTCTGATCGCTTTTTTTCCATCATCTGTGTTCCGTTTCTTTATTTGCACGACTGCATGCAGCCAGCTGCAACCACCAATAGTTATGTAAACATCCTTGCATTCACAAACTTTGTTCGTTTCATTGAAGATAGTTGGTTCTCTGGGCATTCCCATTAATAGCTTGTGTTCTTTTCTTCCAGCAAGTATGGTTTGGTAGATGGGGTTTTCTCTATAGGTCATGCAGCTTATTTCTATCACTGGTTGCTGTCTCACCTTGTCGAGGATTCCTGTGAGGTCTAAGAATGGCCCTTCAGGTGCTCTTTCTTTCGTTACTCGTCCCTCTAATACAATTTCACAGTCTCTCGGGACCTCGAGATCAACGGTTTTACATTTCACCAGTTCCGTTTTTTCTAGCACATTAGCCATTCCTAATTCGTCGACTCCTTTCGGCAGAGATGTGGAAGCAGCTAGGAGAACGGCGGTTGAGTTTCCTATGCACATCGCTATCTCGAGTTCGCCACCAGATTTTTTCAGGGCGGTGTCCGTTCCCCTATCTTCAACGATTCTGGCTACAAACTTTTTCCTATCCAGCAGCATCAACCTGTGGAAGCACATGTTTCTACCCAATTCAGGGTCTCTTATTATAGCTATGGCGGATGCCACATATTTTCCGCCGTCCTTTTCTGTGTACTTCATTATCGGGAGTTTTGTTAGATCAACATCTTTTTCAACGATTTGTTGGCATTCTCCCTTCTTTACAACATTCGGAGACGGAAAAGGCTTTTTTATCGCATTAGATAGCTTGTGCAGCAATTGTCCCCTTTCTACGTTCAAAGCTTTGGCGACCGATTCTTTTGAAGAGACGAGACCAGCTACAACAGGGATGTTGGACTCTTTCACTTTTTCAAAAAATACGGGTTTTTCCTTGAGGGCATCTATAATTCCCGCCAGTTCATACTCAGTCGAGACTTCCTTTCTTATTCTTGTTAGTTCTCCTTCTGTGTCAAGTTGTTCTAAGAAATGTCTAAACCCCAATTTTCTCACTCCTTTTTTCTAATAGGTCCTTTTTTTCTTTATATTTTTTGAATCCCAATTTTTGTTTTCAACACATTGAATCCTTGATTTTCAATTGTTGCTGCAACCTTTTCCTGCAATGTTCTCCCCGGGGTTAATGCTACCATGCAGCCTCCACTGCCACCCCCCGTGAGTTTTGCTCCAAACGCTCCTTCCTCTCGAGCTAAGTTCACCAAATAATCGAGTTCTTCACAGGAAACTTCAATTTCCTGCAGTAGACAATGATTTTCGTTGATCAACTCCCCAACTTTTCTTATGTCAAAATCTTCTAAGGCTTTCCTTGCTGTGAACACTAACTCTTCTGCTTGCTTAAACAGCCGATCGTATTTTTCTGCATTCTTTTTCCTTCTTGCTGCAACCCCAGCAACCATTTCCTTAGTGTCAGCTACAATTCCTGTGTTGCCTATGACAATTTCAACCGGTTCTTCTATACTCAATTTCTCGATTATGTTTGGTCCTCCGCATAGAGTTCTCTTGAACCAAATCAATCCCCCATAAGTCGCTGCAGTATTGTCAATGCCTGAAGGGGTTCCAGCGTAAGCTTTCTCAGCCTCATAGGCAATATCATTGATTCTTTCATCGGACAAATCCAATTTGAATTCTTTTGCTATGGCTCTGGCAATTGCAACACTGCTCGCAGCAGAAGCACCAATTCCACTGAAACCAGGAAGGTTTCCTCCCAACAAAATCTCTAAAGAGACCTTTTCCGGACCGATGCCCATTGCTTTGAGCATCCGATCTATTGAGTCTTTTTGCTGAGTCCTTTTCTTTTCAGCATACCCTTTTGCGCCCTTTCTTTCATCTTTCACCACTATTCCTTCTCCAGCTTTTCTTGCTTCTGCGTAAGCTGTTGAATCAATTGCGGAAACAATTCCTGGGACACCGTAAACAACGAAGTGTTCGTTGAACAGGATGACTTTTCCGAAGCCCGAACCTCTTCCCATTTGAGCTACCCCTAGAAAGGATTATTGCTAAGAAATAAATAAAACACTTTTTAGAAAAAATAGAGCACATCGACGAAAAGTTGCTTCAGTCGACTAATCTTTAATGAATAAAATGGACTTGCAACCATCAGCAGGTTGCCTTTACCTGCATGAGTGCTAATTCTATTTTGTGACAGCGACTGAGGCGTAACCGACTACGGTTGAATAATCTCCTGTAACGTCACCGCTTGTTTTATAGCAGAGTATTTGACCTTTCGTGGCACTACGTAGTTTAGCTGCGGTAATAAGAGCCACGACAGGGCCATACCCACAAGCAGTTATATGGTAACTTTCAACAATTGAATAAAACTCTTCTTCATCCAGTTTTTCTAAGGCACTAAGTGCTTTCTTATCTTTCTTTGCAGCTGTTTCATGGGGCTCATAATGGGTCATATCCGTAGAGGCGATGATTAACGCGTTTTTTCCATCCAAAGCCTCTGCTACAGCCTGACCTACTTCGCAGCTTGACTCAAGATCCTGCATGAGAAAGCTTATGGGTACAAACTTGAACGCTGAGCCGTAAAGATATTGAAGAAAGGGAAGTTGAACTTCAATTGAATGCTCGTAAGTATGTGCCAGTTCATCCACGTCAATAATTTTTGACTTGCACATAATCAGATTTGCTGTCTCTTCGTCGATTTGCACATCGCCCAAAGGTGTTCGCCAAACACCCTCTTTCATAACTGCCAATCCGCTACCTTGTCCAGTGTGGTTCGGGCCAAAAATCACGACGACATCTGGTTTGCCATCAGCCGCCAAATTGTAATATGAATGGGCAGCCACTGGACCCGAGTACATGTAGCCCGCGTGGGGACAAACTAAGCCAATGATGTTTCTTGAACCCTCTCGTGTAATTGGAGTTTTTCCTGGACCCAGTCTATGCGTGAAACAGTTTTTTATCTGCCTTTTTAGCGCTTCTGCAGTGGCAGCGTAGAAGCTTCCTGCCTGGCATGGTCTTCTTACTCTCACTTACGTGCCCCTTCAGTTGGCTGTCCTACTTTGGATATTTTTGTTTCAAAGTCGTCAATGGACGATTCCATGTCTTTATCAGGTGCTAACTCTCCCTTCTCACGAAGTACTTGCCTAGCCAGCATCCAATAAATAACCGCTAAGGCTCTTCTGCCTTTGTTGTTCGTTGGAATCACAAAGTCTACGCCGGAGAATTCGTTGTCAGTGCTGCATAATGCCACAACCGGAATGCCCATGATTCCTGCTTCTTTTACAGCTTGAACATCAGCTTTTGGGTCTGAAACAATAATAACTGTTGGTTCGAGGTGATGTTGATATAGAGGGTTTGAGAACAGTCCAGGAACGAATCTCCCTGCAATAGGTGTTGCTTTTGTTGCCTCGCAGAACTTCTTTGCCGGATAGCGTGCGTAGAGTCGGGCTGCGACAGCAGCGATTTTTTTAGGTTCAAATCTTGAAAGAAACTTTGCTGCAATGCGTATTCGTTCATCTGTTTGCTTAACATCCAGAACAAATAAGCCGTCAGGTCTTACGCGATAGATGAATTGGTTCATGTCTTTTGCTTTCATCCTGGTTCCAATGTGGATGCCTGCGGAGAGCATCATGTCGCGTGGCAGTAGGAGTTCTTCTTCACTTGCTAACGAGATTTCTTCGTCAGTCTTCTCTTGAATGCTCGTTTTTTCGGTGTTTTCAGTTTTTTCGATATCTTCATTTTCTGACAGGGATATTTTCCTCCTTTAATGGAATTTCAGCCATTTTTGCTCTTTTTCCAAGCGTGTCTTCAATTCTGATAAGTTCGTCAATTTTTGCGATTCGGGCACCTTCAACTACACCTGTCTTAATAATGGGGCAATGGAAAGCAACTGCTAAATGAGCGATTTCTGCATTCACAGTGTCACCTGACCTATGTGATACTACAGGTGTGTATAGTGCTTCTTTAGCCATTTTTGCGGCTTCCCAAGCGTCGGTGAGTGTTCCTATCTGATTTGGTTTTATTATTATCGAGTTTGCAGCGGCTTCCCTGATTCCATGTTTAAGTCGTTTAACGTTTGTAACAAATAGGTCGTCGCCGCATATGAGACAGTTGCTGGTTATTCTTGTTAGCCTCGCAAAATTTTCGAAATCTTCTTCGTGAAAAGGGTCTTCCACGTAGATTAGGTTGTATTTTTCGATTAATTCTAAAACGTATTCTACTTGCTCTTCTTGTGTTCTTTCAATTTTTTCATGAGAGTAAATGTAACGTTTCTTTTTTTGGTCCCAAAGCGATGATGCGGCGATGTCTAATCCTACTCTGCATTCGAATCCAAGTTGTTTTGAAACGTCTTCACATGCTTGCTTCATGAGTTCCAAGGCGCCGTTGTTGTTTATGTCGGCGATCCACGCGCCCTCATCACTTCTTCCACTGGTAAACGTTTTCTTGGTTTTTCTGAGAATTTCGCCCACTTTTCTGTGAAATGCCACGTTGGCTTTAGCGGCATCCCAAAAAGAGCTTGCACGGATAGGCAAAACCAGAAATTCCTGTATGTCTGGGGCTCTACCGTGGGCGTGTTTACCTCCGCTTAAGACATTCCCTAAAGGAAATGGAAGTTCATAAGCAAGGTAACCTCCAAGATATTCATATAAAGATACATGATGAGAGTCGGATGTTGCCTTTGCGGCGCACAAGGAGACTGCATAAGCAGTGTTTCCTCCTATTCGGCTGAAGTTTTCTGTCCCGTCGATTTCGTGGAGAAGGGAGTCTATTTCTTCTTGTTCATCTGCATTCATGCCAATTAGTTTAGGTGCAATTAATTTCTCAACAATCTCCACGGCTGCGTCTACATCGTCTTTTGGGTAATATACAACTTCAGCTAGGCCTTTACTTGCTCCCGCTGGCGCTGCGGTTCTTCCGAAACCAGATTTAGTTACTATGTCCACTTCTATTGTTTCTTCTCCGCGGCTGTTGAAGATTTTGCGCACCATAACTTCTTTTATTCGAGTGGACAAACCTTGGTAATTCCCCTTTTATGGTGGTCTCAGTTGTCTTTTTTTTCCAATTTCATAGAATTTGATGATTTCGTCGATTATTTCTACGTGAGAAAGAAGCATTCTCCGGCAGCAATAACGGGTTACGCTGAGATCATCTAAGATCTTGCCTGAATCTTCCCCCTCTTTTACTCGTCTAGCAAAATCCTCCCATTTATCGCCTACTACTTTGCCGCATGTGAAACAGCGAACAGGAATAATCATTTCTTAATTCATCCTTACCTGTAGCTTTTTTGCCTCTTGGCGCGAGCACCTGGTCCTCCGAATTTTTTCGGTTCTTTTCGTCGAGGGTCTCCTGCAAGCATGGTTCTGTCATATTCAGTGAAAATCGATTGTAAATGTTTACTTTTAGTCCACCTTAGAAGTCCTCTAGCGATTGCCATTCTTGCAGCCTCTGCCTGCCCCATGAAACCTCCACCTGAAACCTTTATGTTTACGTCAATTCGGTTCCGAAGCTCATCGCCAACTTGAAGAAGTGGCTCCATCATTTTTAGTCGAGCAGTTTGTGGCTCAAATATTTCTAGAGGAACATTGTTTATTCGAATTCTCCCTCTGCCAGCTCTTATTGTAGCTCTTGCTGTAGCGGTCTTTCTCTTTCCACTGATTGTTATAATTTTCTTTGAACTTGACATGTTATTCACCTGCTGGAATCCATCCAATTTCCTTGACTAGTTCGCCCACAGTAATATATGAGCATTTTAGCTTCTCAGCTTTTGCCTCGGATATTACTTCCACGTTTTGGTCTTTAAACTCTTGAGGTATCCCAACGAAAACACGTAACCTTTTGTGCGCTTCTTTACCTTTTGGCTTTTTTCGAGGTAGCATTCCTCGAATAGTGCGCTTTACAAATCGGTCGGGTCTTCTAGGATAGTATGGGCCTTTTCGGGGGTGCCCGATTTCCAACTTTCTTTTTGCCTCTTTTACTCTGCTAAGTCTTTTTCCTGAGATTACTGTTTTCTCTGCGTTTAGAATTATGATGCTTTCGCCCTGAAGAAGGCGTTTTGCGACTACAGTTGCCATTCTGCCAAGTATCAAATTATTAGCATCAACGACTGTTACATGTTTGCTTTGCAGTTTCATGTTTCTACCCAACAATTTTTACGTTTGAACCCTTAGGATTCTTTTTGACCAATTCATGGAACATTAAGCATTTCCCCTTTGCCTTTTTTATTTTTTCTTTTGCTGCAGCTGAAAATGTGAAGGCCGCAACTGTTGCGGGATGACGAAGTGCCCCAGACCCGAGCACTTTACCAGCAACAGCCACTACTTGACCTTTCTCAGTGTGGCGATTTATGCGGCTCAGGTTTACTGATATACGTCTGCTCCTTGGTTTAGACAAAGCGTCGGCTATGCTACCCCATATTTTTGCGTCATTTTCTCTTGCTGCTCTCTTCAAAAAGCGAATGAGATCAAGTAGTTGCGGATTGTCAGGTTTTGTTTTTCTCATCTTGCTTCCCTGTTGATTGGTTCAGAAAATCTTTTAGCTTTCCATCTAAGACGTTTAGTGCTTCTTGTAGAATTCTTTCTGGCAAAAGGGCACCTGTTGATTCAATGCCAAAAATGAACGAGTCTTCGTCCCACGTTACTTCTATTGCTTTGGGTTTTCTTTGGCAAGCGTCTACGCAGTCTTGACATAAGGTGCAGTTTTCAATATTTCGAATCTCGATTTTGTCTCCTGCTTTTACAAGGATGTTTTTTGGACAAACTTTTATGCAGTCGCCACAAAGGTTGCAAAGTCTAGTGTCAACCTTAATGATCGGCACATACTTGTAAGCGCACATAGAAACGGGCTGCCATCTTGCATGACTTTTACCTTTTCCTAACCGCGCGTAAGCTTCTAACCTTATTTTCTGTTCTGGCGCTAACTTGACCCAGGGAATCTTGTTACTAATTGGAACTATAGATGGGTTTTCCGACTTGAAGTCCCCGGAATACACTGTTATGGTATGGTCTTCTGCTTCTACGTCTAGTACCAGAGATACGCGGCACAAGTTGCATCCAAACTCGCTTTTGCAGGCACAGTTTTCAGGTAAGTTGTAGGTGTCTAGATCGGTCTTCAGCGGCGTAAGTCCAATTCGGTGAGCTAGAACTTCATCTCGAAGCGTGGAGGAGTTTTCGATAATCACCACGTCGTCTACGGCCATAGTAGGCACTTCTGAAATTATGATTCTTCGCAGTGTATTCGCGAAAGCCGCATTAGTTCCTTCAATAAGCAGACGTAATGAAACCTCATTCTTTTCTAAGATTTGAATTTTCACGAGTTTTGCATTCCTTTCCCAGACATATTAATCAGCGTTTTTGATACTGCCTAGGCAGATACGTTTTATACTCTTCGGCCTCTTCGCCCACCTTTTCTTCTAGTGCCGTCATGAGGAATAGGTGTAACTTCTTCAATGCGTCCTATGCGAAATCCGGCTCTTGCCAAAGCTCGTATGGCTGCCTGTGCTCCTGGGCCTGGTGTTCTGGCACCTGAACCACCAGGAGCTCTTACTTTTATGTGTATGGCTGTTATGCCTTTTTCCTTTGCAGTTGAAGCAGCAGCTCTTGCAGCACGCATGGCAGCATATGGTGAGGATTCTAAGCGGTCTGCTTTTACAAACATGCCGCCGCTGGTTCTTGAAATGGTTTCTGCTCCTGAGAGATCCGTCACGTGAATGATGGTATTGTTATATGAACTGTAGATGCGGACGATGCCCCATTTTTCAGTTTTCCTACTCATGCTGCTGTTTTCTCCTCTTCAGCTGGTTCCTCTTTTGCCTCAGCCTGAGGCATACTCGTTAGGGTTTGACGCAGTGGATGATTCATATTTGCTATGGCGCTCATCGGAGCGTAGTCAACATGAACATCCTCATCTCTTAGCACTAGATAGCTTGGTGCCGTTACTTTTTTCCCACTAACGGTGATGTGACCGTGTGTTATGAGTTGACGAGCTTGATGAATTGACTTGGCTAAGCCTTTATGAAAGACAAGAGATTGCAGTCTCCTTTCAAGAATGTCTTCAATTGCTAGATCCAACACGTCATCTAAGACTGTGGTTTCTGGAAGTATTCCAAGTCTGTCGAGTCTTCTTAAAAGTTGCTGCTTCAGTTTTTCTCCTTCTTCCTCAGGCATGGCCATTATGGAGCGTGCTATGCCCCGGAACTTCGATAACACCGTCTTGTGACGCCACAGTTCCCTTTTGTTTCGCAGTCCATACTGGCCAAGCAGCTTCAGTTCTGCCTGCAATATGTCTATCTTAAAAGGAAACCTGGGAGTTTCATATTTTTTCCGTTGCTTTTTTGGATCACCCACTATCGTTTACCTCCTGGGACTCTCTTCTTTCTGACGCCTATGGCCTTTCCTTTCCTTCCAGTGGTCTTAGTTCGTTGACCACGCACTTTTAGCCCATATGAGTGTCGATAGCCTTTCCAAGATTTCGTGGCTTTCATGAGGTTTATATCTGTCTTGGTTTGAAGAACGAGGTCAGCGCCTGTGAGATGTAAATTTTTTCCTGTTTTCAAATCTTTTCGGCGGTTAAAAAGCCATTCTGGGAGATCATATTTAGTTGGATTATTAATTATTTCTTCCAGCTTTTCTAGGTCTTGATCTGAAAGAAATCCAAGGCGGGTATCCGGATTTACTCCGCTCTTTTTTACTATGGAATTAGCTATGCTGACTCCTACTCCTTTTATTTTGGAGATGGCGTTGGCTACTTTCAGGGTGCCGTTTAGGTCTGTGTCTGCTATTCGCGTGATGTGGCGAAATTCTTTTGGCATTTTAAGTCTCCAGTGTTTTGAAGCTAACTATCGAAAGGGATGCGCAATTTATATAAACTTTCCTTTAGAAGCAGTTTGCGCGTGTGCATCTAACGTCAGGACGATATGGTAGCTTTGTTGTCGAGAAAAGACTTAAACAAGTCTTCTTCTATTCCTTACACTGCCTCGATGATTAGAAGTTGGGAAAAAAGGGCGGGTAGATCAGCCTGGAATGATCGCCACGTTGGCATCGTGGAGGCCGCGGGTTCAAATCCCGTCCCGTCCACAAAATTGAGCGGTTTTCAAGCAGTTTCTTGTCCGAAAAATGAGTAAAAGTGCTTTTCTAGGAAAATTTTAGTGGCATGTTGCATCATTTCACCTCAGCATTTATTTGCTCACCAAGCGTATGTGAATGAAGGTTTCAATACATTCCTTTTTCCAGTAGAACCACATGAGTATCCCAACGTTCGTCGGTGCCCCAGTTCACATTATGCAGAGTTTCTTCGAAGTCGATTTCGTATGTACCCATAATCGCGTTGAAGCCTTTTTTCAAGGCTATAGCTATGTTGTAGGAGAGATGTGAGAGGAAACCGTGTGGTTCAGTGGCACAGATCGTAAAGACCCACAGCGATCGTTCTGGTACACGCTTGGGATAGGCATAAGATAATGAATCCATCTTCGCTTTCAATGCTATGTAGAACTCGTGGGACTTTCCAAGTGTTTCAAGACCTTTGAGTGTACTGTCTAGAGCCTTCCAGTCGTAGATTAAGACTTTGTGGGGGATGATGTGCGGATTGCCTTGTAATAGTTTGTAGACTTCGTTAGGATTTGATTTTCTTATATGGGGATAGTTTCCCATTGATTGTATGATTCTAGCGTTTGGATGCCAGAAAACACCCATCTCTAATACTTTGACAAACCCAAATTTTTCAGCAAGCATCAGTGAGGCTTGATTCTCAGTTGAGGTTGCATATCGGAATCGCTGGACACCTAAGTCTTCGGCTTTTTTGATTAGATGTTCTGTAAGGACATTTGCAAACCCTTTTCTCCTGTGGTCAGGGTGTACTCTCAAGCCTTCCATCCATCCTGTTCGACCGTTTTCAATGAGTCTAAGGTTGGCCACCGCAACCAGGCGATCGTCAACCTCAAAGCCATAAGTATAGGAGTTTGGGTCTTTCAACCACTCGTCAATAATAAAGGGAAGGTAGTCATGCCCCTCCCAGATGTGTCGCGATATCTCAAGTATGTCGTTCCGGTCTAATGCAGACACTCTCTTGATTTTTGTACGCATGAATTTCAAATCAACTCTCATTTTTATCTTACTATTTCTTCCTGGTGTATGCTCGACATCTTCCAAACGACTCTTGCATGCGTGCGCGTTGCAATTAAACTATTCTGAGGTTGGTGTGTGCTCTCATCAACAGATTTAGACGACAATATCCTTCTATTTTCGTCCACAATCCGTAAACACTGGCGTTTTAATTGAAAAATTACAAATGCTGTTCATGTGCGCTGTAAAGATTTCATTCATTTATAACTTCATATTCTTGCACGCTTTTTGCGCCCAATCCAAGTTCAACAGCTCTGCGAATCTGAGTATAACTCCAAGGATCATCTTTCAAGCTGGCACCATCAAAGCTTTCAATTATTTTCAATGCTTCAACATCCATAGCTATTCTGTCTCCAGAAGCCAATACAATACCGGGGCTTCTAGACTCACCCTTTGCAGGCCCCCCAGAAATGAAACATTTCCTCCCATCCATAATCATTAAGCTTGGGTGAACCACCAAGTTTAAGTCCGCTATCTTCTTCTGCAAACTCCTCGTGTGAAGTCGTATCCTCTCACTGGGCTTCATGAAACCCACCGCCAATTTCAGGCTAAAAGTGAATTTCGCCCACGTGTGCGTCTTCATGCAACAAACATAAACAACCTTTTTCGCTTCCAATGCAATTTCAGGTAAACTGACTTTCTTAAGATACTTGCCACCTGTACTGATTCTTGTCCATCTTCCCTCATCAAAAACTACCACCTCCGCTCCTGCCTCTTCTGCCTTTCCCATCATTTCTGTCTCTTCTAACACTCTCCGAGTGGAAAGCCGACGAGTAGATGATTCACCAAGAACCACCTTCCCAGCGCCATGTTCATATAGCAAATCAATCACTGCCTTAACGAAATCAGGATCGCTAGAACCTGGTGGAGAATCCGCGGTATTAAAATTTGGTTTCAATAGGATTTCATCGTCTTTTTCGATAATTTTCTTGAAACCACCAATCAAATTCACAGAGTTCAAAATGCCTTCCTTCAGATTACGGAGATTCGTAACTCTACTAACCAGCACCTTGTCGTCCTTCCTGTAAGGATTAACCCTAATCCTGCCAATTCCTCGGCTGACACTTGAGCTAACCACAATAAATCACTGATAGAGAATAATGTTACCGAAATTTAGCCTTTAGCTTAATTGTTGATGCGCACGTGTTAAGGAACTGGAGATTTCAGGATGGGTCAAGGCGGAGAGATGATTAACTTGTGCTCAATTTTGAAACTTCTTCTTTCAAAAGACCGATTCAGCTTTCTGTAGCTCACAAGTGGATTTTGATAGGTTCAAACGATAGTCCTCATCTAGCCCCATCCACCATTTTTGAAAAGAAGCTATTTTTGCAGCTTTCAGATTTTCATTGGCACTAACCTTTTTTCATGAATGCTAATAACACCACACCGCAGGGCGCAACTAGAATAGTGAAACACCGACACTTTCACTCAACTCTCCATTGATGCACGCGTAGGTACCTGTGCTCACCGTAAACTTCCGCTATGAACCTCTAATGCATGCTAGAACATGCGAAGGAGGGAAGAACCAACTTACGTGCATGTGTGTCTCAATCTTGCAGAGTTTGAGCAAGAATGAAAACTTAAACTACCACAACGCACGCACACTCGTAATCCATCCTCTTTTGATAGGACAAACGCATGAATGGTAAAAGGTGAAATCCTATCAAATTGAAATGCGCGCGCGCATTTTATATTGGTGGCAGGCAAATATTGTATAGAAGGGATTTGCTTTTGCGTGGTATGTCGGTTTGCTTGAAGTGTATAAGGGATAAAATCGAATACGCCCACACATTAGAGAGTACGGATGTTTACCTTCCTTGTTTAAAGTATAGAGAAGAGTTGACAAATGCCATGAGCACTAAGAACATGCGAGAGCTTTTGTGCCAAGTGGGACCATATCAATGGTGTCCAAGATTCTGCAACATGCCCGATAGACGACTAGAATTTAGAGTTTCAATAGAACTGCCAGTAATCATCAAAAGAATCAAAACTAATTGGTTTGCAGAAAAAGTTTAGTAAAATACACCTCACAAACCAAGCTGGCGCAAGCC
>JAOZHR010000011.1 GCA_026014805.1 Candidatus Bathyarchaeota archaeon
AATACGTGACGCCTTGACAAAGGCAACTGTAAAAACTGGAATTTTCAAGCGTCGAATGATTCACGTCGCAAGAAGGTTTGGAGCTCTGAAGAAGTGGGCGGACTTTAGCACTGTTAGCCTCAGGCAGCTGGTGAAAAGTTTTGAAGGCACTGCAATTTACGACGAAGCACTTAAAGAAACATTCACTAAAGATTTAGACTTGGAAAGGCTTCTTCGATTGATAGACGAACTTCGAAGGAACGAAGTAGCAATAGCTAAAATTGACACGCAAGGATCGGCGACTCCAGTGGCAAGAGTCGGCATAGAACGCGTTAGCATGAAAACAGACCCGATTCCACCGGAAAGAATGCGGCTTATTCTCGTCGAATCGGCAAAGGCAAGACTGTTAAACGAAGTCCGAAGCTTTGTCTGCACAAACTGCTGGGATTACCTGGAAATGATATGCATAAAAAACTTGCCCGACAACCCAGTCTGTCCACAGTGTGGTTCCAACGCCTTAGGAATACTAAGAAATGAAGAAAACCATGTGAGGTCCCTAGTGGAAAAGAGAGGAGAAAAACTGGCTAAATTCGAAAGAAAAATGCACCAACAAGCTATCAAGACTGCACAATTGATTTCAAGTTATGGAAAAACTGCGGCAATAGCTCTTTCTGCTCGAAGAGTAAAACCAGACGATGTTAAGAGTATCCTTAAAAAAGAGAAAAAGCCTACAGATCACTTCTTTGAATTAGTGCTTGAAGCCGAACGAAAGGCGCTAAGAAGAAGGTTCTGGGCAGATTAGTTGAGAGAAATGCAAACTCTACTGTCCCAGTTTATATGCGAGTATTGGCATTCCAGCCGACAACTTGAAGATAGATTAGCCATAGCTATTGAAGCTTCTAAAACTATAAATTGCACGAAAAAAAACTAATGCACACTTTGGGGTAGGGATGCTTGGAATTAAGTAGACAAAGATTAAGAAAAAAAACCTTGAGCAGGTTCAAATACATGCGAACTTGTGTCCTAGCAAGGGAACTCTGCTTACTTGTAAGGACAAATCGTGTTGCTTTTAGCCCAGAAGATGTGAAGCAGTGTTGTAGCCTCATTTCAAAAT
The DNA here is from genome assembly GCA_026014805.1 of Candidatus Bathyarchaeota archaeon. Classification (NCBI taxonomy): domain Archaea; kingdom Thermoproteati; phylum Candidatus Bathyarchaeota; species Candidatus Bathyarchaeota archaeon. Next base: position 1,094 of record JAOZHR010000011.1, read on the forward strand.
TATGTAAGGAATCGGGCTGCATTGAACAAAGTAAACTTTGCCAACAAGCGGCTGGAGTCGTAAAAGAAGACGAGGAGAAATACCTCGAACTTTGCCAGCAAAGCTGTCTGAAGTGCGGTGAGGCAAGACGACCTATGCAAAAGAAGAAAACCACATATGTAGCATAGTAAACGTCAACAAACCTTAAAATAAGCAAATCGATAACACAAAAGCGTAGAAGGAGAAATCACAAATTGTTCATCGCTCCTTTCGTTGCATCACCTCTTCCAGTTGTCAGGCACATGCTAAAACTTGCAGACCTAAAGCCTGGGGAAACCTTCTACGACCTAGGGGCCGGGGATGGTCGAACAGTAATTATGGCGGCGCAAGAATTTGGAGCCAGAGCGGTCGGCGTTGAACTGCGAGAAGATCTAGCCAAAAAAGCTTTAGCAACTATTCATGAACTCGGCATCCAAGACCGAGTAACCATCGTCCAAAACGACTTATTCAAAGTGAACCTTTCTCCAGCAAATGTCGTGTTTTTATATCTCACAACTAGCGCAAATGACAAAGTCAAGCCAAAGCTGGAAAAAGAATTGAAGCCCGGTGCACGAGTAGTTTCTCACGACTACGAGATTCTAGGATGGAAACCAGTAAAAACGGAAAACTTCTGTGAAAATCCAAAGCTTGGCTACCCATCACACACAATATACATTTATCATAAGTAATTTTGAGTTTTTTGCGGATCATTTTCCCTTTCTGAAAAAGTTCTAAGGAACGTTGCTAGGAGCATAGAAAAAAGATTTTGCGGAAAAGCAATAGAAGGCTCTTAAAGCGAATAGGTGAAATCCACGCAATTTTTGAGTACAGGGATTTGCTACCAATATGACTCTTGCAGTAATGCTTAATTACTAAGCTGTAAACTTCTTTAAAACCACGAGTTCTAAGGAGACATGAGAAATGAACCTCATAATTCTCGGTCCACCGGGCTCAGGAAAGGGGACATATGCCTCAAGGTTGCAGTTAAGACTCGGCATGCCGGCCATAGCGACAGGCGATATTCTTCGAGAGATAGTGAAAGAAGAAACAACGTTAAGTAAGAAAGTTAAGGAGTATATGAGCAAAGGGGAACTAGTCCCAGACAACATCATAGTCGAGGTTCTGAAAGAAAGGATTGCCAAAGATGATAGCAAAAGGGGTTTCATATTAGATGGTTATCCTCGAACTATTGAACAAGCGAAGGCGCTTGGCACTTTCGCGAAGATTGATATAATTATCCTCCTACTTGTACCAGAGTGGATTATCATCGAAAGACTCTCAAGCCGAAGAATCTGCAGAAACTGTGGAGAGGTCTACAATATTCGGTATTTGAAGCCCAAGAAACCAGGAGTCTGCGACAAATGTGGTGGCGAACTCTATCAGCGGATTGATGATACACCAAAAGTTATCAAGGAAAGGTTGAAAGTTTATGAAAGACAAACGCAGCCTCTTCTAGAATACTACAAAGGCAAGGCTCCATTTGTAAAATTCAAATGTGAAGACACAGACACACCACCTGAAGTTGCAGTTGAGGAGATTCTTAAAGGATTGAAAAAGCTCAAGCTTTCATAATAAAAAAAAGATATGGTGCGCGTAAAAAAGCCAAGTATATACGTGCAGCCAATAGATCAAAATTTAGAATGTGTCAATTTTTGAAACTAGGCTAATATCTAAAAAAAGGTTAAGAGTTAATGAGCAAATAACATGCGATTCTCATATCTACTGTTGGCATCTTTCCTAGCCACCGTCATAATGCTTTCCCTTGCAAGCCCAAGTGCTTGTTACTTACCAGAAGATGTCAACCATGATGGCAGAGTTGATATGGATGACATTATGGCAGTGAAGGAAGCCTACGGTTATCAATCTGGTAACAAGTATTGGAATCCAAACGTAGATGTTGTTGCTGATGGAAAGATAGACATTTTCGATGTAGTGAAAATAATAGCGAAGTTTGGCGCACATATGCCTGTGGCATCGTTTACAGAGAGCGCGCACACTGCGCCTGTGGGCATACCCATAGAATTTGACCCTAGTGAGAGTTATGATTATAACGGAACGATCCTCTTGTATGAATGGGATTTTGATGGTGATGGCGTCTATGATAAGAGCACAACATTTCCTGATGTGGTATCCTTTGTATACTTGATCCCTAGAGAATATAATGTCACTCTCAGGGTAACAGACGATGATGGTCTAACAGATACAGCTATGGATACAAAAATGATAACATCAACTGGTGTTATTCCAGAAGTTCCGCTTGGGACAATTGTGGCTTTAGCTGCAATGATGGTCGCACTGATGGCCTATGCCATGCCAAGGTGGAGAAGAAAGCGACAAGGCGTCAATCCATAGTTTTTCTTTTTGAAAGCGTCATTTTCGGTTTTCTTTTGATCCTGCTTGGTGATATGATTTAAATAAACGGTATCTGGATAGACGTGGCCAACCAGTTTTGGCGTATTTCAGTTTATCTGGGTTTTTCTTCAACCAGTTCATCATGTGGAAGAAGTTTTTTGCCCTCTTTGTGTCCCTCTCTTTTAGGGGTTTGTAGCCCAAGTTTCTTATTTCATCAAGGTAAGCTGTTTCTGTAAGGCGTTGAGGTTCTCCTGTCACTTTGACTCGATGGATTCGGTCATCGCAGTATCTCTTTTCCAAATCTTTAACAGCCTCGTCGAAGATGTAGCCGCGGCAGATGTAGATTGGTTCCTCTGCTTTGAGTTTGAATTTGTCCAGTAAGTGGAGTACAATCTTTGAAGCTTGGTCCAGATACTCTTTTTGGCGGAATCGTTGACTTCTGAAATATCTAACATCCAAAATTTCATATCTAAATTCTTGGGTTTCATCGCGAAAGGCTCCTATGACCACACCGAAAAGGAGGTCTCCGATACCTGCATCATCGATTATTATTGTCATCGAATACTGCCCCTTTCTGCTGGAGAATATGTAAGCCTGTATAAAAATCGTCTAGTCAGCGAATGCGTCCATTTACGAAATCGAAGCTTTTACAGGTCTTAATAGACCCTCTTTTGTGATCTCAATGCGGATTCTATCACGTTTGAAATTGCACATTCGACAGTCCAAGACTCGAGCTATCCTAACGAACTCGCCTCTCTTCACTTCCAAGTCCATCTGCTGGTCCTGCCAGTAAACACGCCCATAGTCAACTATTATAGTGCCATCAAGGTTATGAGCAAGCCCAATGCCTCCCGCCATCTCATAAGTATCCCACGATTCTTTACCACGCTGATTTACATAGATGCACGTGACCCCTTTCTTCTGGTTGTGCCTAGCTAACTCCATAACTCGGTATTTCAATGCCCCTCTATATGATTCGAGAACAGTCACAGAGTCAATAATGGCTAAATCAACGTTTTCCTTTTCTACAACGTAGCGGTAAGTCTCTGCAAAGGTATCCCAGTCAAGTAGCTCTGGAAACATGACAGTATCTAGCACAAACAAGTTTTCCTGGATTTTACTCCAATCTTTTCCTAAAAAATCGGCTTTTTCTTTCATGCGAGACTGCAGGTCAAAACGAGGTGAAGGACTCTGCCAAGTGTCTTCAGCCGTCGCGTAGAGAACTTTCTTTTCAGCAGAACAAATATTTATGGCGATTTCCTCCACAAGAATAGATTTACCCGCGCCAGGCAAGCCGGTGAGTGCGAACTGACCTACGATAGGTAGACCATTCAAAGGGGGCCCTTCAATTGTGAGAAACAAGTGGTCAATGAAAGTTCCAGTTGGAAGGGCTGTCAAGGTTTTTTTGGCTTTTTCCGCGGTGCTCGGTCGCAGAACTAGAGAGCTAAGCTTTTTTTCTTTACGTTCGATTTCGGTTGTCATGGGTTTTGTAGCAAGTTCCCACTCATCTGCTGGCTCTCTTGCCTCCTTCACAGCATTAGCCAGAGTCTTAGCCATCGCTTTAACTATTTTATTAACATCAGGTTGTGGCTCGCTTTCTTCTTTAGCAGCAGTTACAACTTTCTCTTCCGGCTTCGCTTCAGACACGACTAATTCAACAGGGGTTGTTAGAATCCACATTTCACCTTTTCTATCAACTACGCCTTTCAATTTCAAAGCTTGAAGTATGGCATAGGCGGAATCAGGCCCATACTTTGCTATGTGAAGTCCTTCGGATATCTCGTCAAGAGAAGCTTGACCGTTATGTTGCTTGAGAAAATCTGAAACATCCTTTTCCTCAACCATTCTAGTGTACCTCAAATCCTAATGCAGTTTTCTGACTAAAAACTTCTTGCCTAAAAATAAATTAGGTAAAGGATAATATGGTTCTAAGAAGTATGAATCCAAGATAGAGGAAAGAGTATGGATATTTTTGAAACAATAGAAACTCGGAGAAGCATCAGAAAATATAAACCTGGCTCTATTTCAAATAAAGAGTTGAAGATGATTTTTGAAGCTGCCCGCTTGGCGCCTTCTGCCGCTAACCGACAGCCGTGGCGCTTTGTGGTGGTGCGCGATGCGGAAAGGAAGCAGGCTCTGGCTAAGGCAGCAAACAATCAGATGTTCTTAGCAGATGCTGCGGCAATTGTAACGGCTATAGGTGATCCTGAAATATCTGAAAGATGGTATGAGAAAGACCCCAAAATAGCGGTGGAACATATGGTTCTGGCGGCTGCTGCCTTGGGCTATGGTACATGCTGGATAGGGCTTTCAACGAAGAGGAAGTGAAGCATATTCTTATTGTCCCGGAGGAGAAGCGCGTGATTGCTCTACTGCCCATCGGCGTGCCTGACGAAATTCCAGAGTCTAGACCGCGAAAGGAAATTTCAGAAATCTTCTTCGAAGAAGAATTCGGCAAACCTCTGAGCTGACGGTGCTTTTTGTGGGCATGAAGAAAGTTTATGGCTATATTGACAGGCACTCGCAGGACTTCATTCAAGAAGTGGCTAGGTTGGTGAAACAGCCCAGCGTCTCTGCAAAGGGTGAGGGGATGCAAGAATGTGCCGAAATGGTTGAAAAGATGCTGTGTGAGGCTGGATTTTCTACTCAGATAATTCCTGAAAAAGATGGATATCCAGTTGTTTATGGAGAGCTCAAGTCGAAAAATTCAGAGAAAACACTGCTGTTCTACGATCACTATGACGTTCAACCGCCTGAACCCTTGGAAGAATGGAAATTTGATGCCTTCAGCGGCAAAGTTTATGAGGGAAGAATTTATGGTCGAGGCGTCTCTGATAATAAGGGAAATATTGTTTCGAGAATAAAGGCCGTTGAGGCTTTTCTTGAAGTTGTTAGCAACATTCCTGTAAATGTGAAGTTTGTTGTTGAAGGCGAAGAAGAAATCGGCAGCCCCCATTTTGCACCTGTTGTTAAGCGGCATAAAGACTTGTTTTCCAACGACGCTACAATATGGGAGTTTGGCGGAACGAACTATGAAGGACGACCCGAGATTTACCTAGGGCTCAAAGGTGTGTTGTCGGTTGAGCTGAGAGCTAAAGGTGCATATAGGGATGTTCACTCTGCAAATGCTCCACTAATTCCGAATCCTGCGTGGCGCCTCGTCTGGGCTCTAAACAGTTTGAAAAACAAAGATGGAGAGATACTAATTGAAGGCTTCTATGACGACGTTGAACAGCCTTCTAAAGAGGAACTCCAACTGTTGAACGACATTCCGCTTGAAGAAGAAAAACTAAAGAAGACTTTGGGATTGAAAAAGTTTTTACGCGGGAAAACCGGAATAGAAGCAAAAAAAACCCTGCTTTACAGTCCTACATGCACAATTAATGGTTTTCTCACAGGCTATACGGGACAGGGCTCGAAAACAGTTTTACCGAAGGAAGCTATGGTGAAACTTGATTTTAGACTCGTGCCCAACCAGATGCCCAACGAAATTCTAGAGAAGCTTGTCAACCACTTGCAGAAGACTGGTTTCAAAGATGTCGAAGCTATACAACATGGGTCTACTGAGCCAGCAAAAACTCCCGTAACAGACAAGTTTGTAGACGTTGTTGCTCAGGCGGCAGAAAAAGTCTATAAGAAAAAAGCCGCAGTGTATCCTACCAGTGCAGGTTCGGGACCTATGCATCTATTCCGAAACTGGTTGGATTGCCCCGTTGTTTCTGCGGGTTGCAGTCACGCAGATGCGAAAGGTCATGCTCCAAACGAAAACCTAACTATAGATGGCTTCATAAAGGGAACTAAATTCATGGCAACTATCCTAAATGATTTCAGCCAATCCTGACTGTATCTAATCTCAAAGCACGTACACTCGAAGTGATATATGACGCCTATTGGCAGCTAATTTGTGGGTTGAAGCGGCCAATTTAATCTAAGAGCCGCTTATAGAGAAATCTAAAGTCTTTAGTACTGCAATAACCACCATTACCTCAAAAGAAGGCAACATAAGGTTGAATCGAGCCAGCATAGAACAAATCCTATAACAATATAAAACCTTAGCCATCGTCGGGCTCTCCCAAGACTCCACAAAAGCAAGCCACCAAGTTGCCCGGTATCTACAAGAAAAAGGCTATAACGCCATACCGGTCAACCCTAACGCAGAACAAATCCTAGGACAAAAAACCTACAAAACCCTACTGGACATACCACCAGAAACACAAAAAACTATAGAAATCGTTGACATCTTCAGACCCTCAGAAGACGTGCCGCCTGTAATAGACCAAGCGATCCAACTGAAAAAGCAACATGGAAAGCCTTATGTAATCTGGATGCAACTCGGAGTAACTAATCAACAAGCTGCAGAAAAAGCTCAAAAAGCCGAACTAGCAGTAATAATGAACAAATGTATAATGACGGAGTATGGTCACTTGTTTGGAGAAAAAGAAGACCCCGAACTAGAAAAAATCAAAGCAAGAAAAATGCAAGAAAGGATGCAAAAATCCAAAAGCGGCGATGAAATCTCTGGCCCAATCACAGTAACAGACGCCGATTTCGACAAGGCTATCAAAGAACATCCACTAATGGTCATAGATTGCTGGGCATCGTGGTGTGGACCCTGCCGCATGATTGCCCCGATTATAGATGAATTAGCCAAAGAGCATGCTGGCGAAATAGTCTTTGGTAAACTTAACGTAGATGAAAACCCGAAGACAGCTACTCGGTTCAGTGTAATGGGAATTCCAACGTTGCTAATTATAAAGAACGGAACAGAAGTGGACCGCATAGTTGGAGCATCCCCGAAGCTGCTAATTGAAAATAAGCTGAAGAGGTATATCTGAGGCGGGGAATCTATGGAGATTTCAGAAAAAAGAATCATAGGCTCCCTTATTCTATTGGCAGGTTTAACATTTGTTTCGGTGGCATTATTTACGGGTCAACTAGCCAAAATCGCAGATTTAATGAAAAGCATTTTCGAACCTGCAGTAGCAGGCTTGCCGTGAGAAGGAAAGAAAATGCCTATAATTCGCAGAGAAGGAGAAAAGGAAGGAATTCTAGAGGCCGCAAAACTAATGCTGGTCTCGGCAAGAACCGCACCCAAGTCAGCGGGAATCGATGACTTAGTTATGGCGATAGTCTATGGAAAAGAAAAAGATGAAATTGCAGCAGAAATGGGCAAGATTGCAGAAGAAAGGAACATCAAAGCCTTCAGACGAGACAGCAGAAACTTACGCGACTCTGAAGCAGCCTTGATAATCGGCGTAAAAGGACCAAAATCCCTCAGTATCAACTGCGGCGCATGTGGCTACACAACCTGCGAAGCCTTCAACAAAGCGGAAAAAACGCAGGGTCAAGATTTTGTGGGACCTACATGTTTGTTTAAAGCCTTAGATTTGGGTATAGCCTTGGGCTCAGCAGCAAAAACAGCAAATCTCCTTAACGTAGACAACCGAATAATGTATCGGGTTGGAACTGCAGCAAAGAGACTAAAATTACTGCCAGAAGCCCATATCATTATGGGGATACCTCTCTCTGCTAGCGGCAAAAGTGTCTACTTCGACAGATCTAGAGAGGTACAAGTATACCGCTGAGACACTTCTTGCTTGGTCAGGTCTTTGAGAACATTACGTAACGTTTGAACTGCATCGTCTTCTAAATCTAAACCAGCTACAGTGCGATCAGACTGACTGAAAATTTCTTTGGTGAGTATTTCCTCAGGATCATATCCAAAGCCTCATAAAGAAACCATCAAATGAGCGACAAACAAGCTATGCGCACGCAGAAACTGGAATCAATATTATGTTGCTAGACTTCAAAGCTTTAGTGCCTGCAGAAAAGGGTAGGGGGGAAGTCTAGGTGTGTCTCAGTCCTTTTAGAAGCCGCCACAACTAATCCAAGACACTTCAATAACGCACACTCATACTCCGCCTTCGTAGTATGCATGTCGAGTCTTCAAGTCGCTTGTCAAAGCATGGTTGAAGTAGTTCCACATAAATACGGTGACCAAACCGCAATTGTTAATTATTTGAGTGTTAGCTTTCAACAAGAATATGTATAATTGCATGAGTGAATATGTCATGCAGCGCATCAAGAAGGATGTAAACAACGCCAAGTATGCAAAGAAGAAAAAATGTCTATATCATCCCGCAATGGAGTGCCCGACGCCAGATGAACCATGCATTTTCACGTTAATAGAAGATATACAAAGAAAGGGCAAAAACAGAATTGATGAATACTCATAGAACAGCCAGCCTCGTGTGCATCTATGAACACTTGTTAAGTGTTTATTGTCTTTACTTTTTATAGACTACCTCAGAAACGTTGTTAGGAGCTCTTTAACTGTTATATCAGGCTGACCTGCTCAGGAAAACATTAGTGATTGTACCTTTGCCACCTTAAGCTAAGGGGGTGACGTCTCCGCTCGATAGGAGGTTCAAATCCCACCCCGCACCGTTTTTCTGAAGAAGAGAAAAAAGCATGGCTCGCGGGTTATTTGGAAAATGCCTCTTTGAAAAATTCACATATACTTTGTGAAGCTAAATCAATTGTTGTTGGATAGTCATCCATGTAGAAATGATCTGTGTCTAAAACAAGTTTCTCTTTTCTTTCTCTTGCTTTTTTGTAGAGTTGTTTAAAATCCGAGTATGGCGCTACTTTGTCGTGTTTTCCATGTACAAAGAGTTTGGGGCAATCAAAGTCCAAGTTTGCCTTTAGGCTATTCACTTTCTTCAGAATCGAAATGGCAACAAAACAATTAATCTCAGCTTGAACCGCTACATTAGACGCGACTACGGCGCCAAAAGAATATCCCAAAAGACCTAAAGAATCAACTCTTTTCCGCATGAACGAAATCGCATCCAACACATTTTGAATCTCCTTGACTCCTTTGCCATAACCACCATAATCTATGCACAAAGCCGAGACGTCATGAGACGCAAGTTCTCTGGCAACTCTAACAATTCTAGTATCATCCTTGCTGCCACCGTACAGAGGATGTGGCGGACAAAGAACAATTCCCACAGATGAATCCCCATACAGAGTTGCGAGCAAGGTCTCATCCTTACTTCTGAAACTTACCTGCATGCACGCCATTCTCCATATTTTTTCATATTTTCAACTTTTAAGATTTTCCAGGGTGGATGCGGTTCGACAGAAAAAATGGGGGTTTGCGGTGGAAATTCGAGAGATATCTCCACTGTCGAAGAATAGGGTTGGGGCACATCAAACTGTCATTTTGAAGGTTTTACTGCTGAAACGTTGATACTCATGGTTGAGACTAGAGCGTCTTTTACGATCTCTCTTGATTCTTCCTCTAGTTCAGAGACGCTTCTTAATTCTTGGGTATTTTTGTTGTGTTCAGCAACGATGACTTTTGCGTCAGGGTCATTCACAATGTCTTCGAAAGAATAATGCGTTTCCTTAATAGTGTTCACTTTTTGAAACCCTGCATGTTCAATTGTTTCTATGTATTTGTCTTTCATCACTGCCCCCCGGATGCAGCTGGCAGGATGTGCTCTCTTCTTTAGGGCTTCTGGGAGTTCTTTCAGCAAAACAATGTCTGAAACCATTAATCTTCCTCCAGGTTTTAGCGCTCTAAATGCTTCTTCAAAAACTCTCCTCTTATTTGGCGCAAGGTTGATTACACAGTTTGAGATGATCACGTCAGCAGTGTTGTCTGCGACAGGTAGGTTTTCGATCTCTCCTAATCTAAACTCAACATTCTTGTAGTTGCCTTTTCGGGCGTTTTCTCTTGCCTTATCTATCATCTCGGGAGTCATATCTACACCGATGACTTTTCCTTTTTCTCCGACCCTTTTTGCTGCAAGGAAGCAGTCAACACCAGCGCCAGAGCCAAGATCAACAACTGTTTCACCTTCTTTAAGAGATGCTAGTGCGATAGGATTTCCACAACCAAGACCAAGATTGGCACCTTCAGGAATAGACTTTAGCTCTTTGTCGGCGTAGCCCATTTTCTTGCTCAGTTCCTCGTATGTAGCGGAACTGCCGCAGCATGAAGTTGTAGGGCTACAACAAAGTCCATTTTTGGCTATTTTGGTGTATCCTTCCCTCACGTTTTTCCTTATCTTCTCCTCCTCCAAGATTAACACCCCTTTTCGTTGTCTTGTTACGTCTATTCTTTGCCAAGTGATCTTTTCGCTTGCTCCTTTAGCTCTCTGATCTTCTTCACTGTTGGCATTACTTTCTGAAACAAGTCTTTACGAGCTTGTATTCCTTCTTTAATAAAGAATGCTGCTGCTTCAGATCTACTTTTGAAGGCTTCAACTTCGACGAGCGCGTCTATTTGTTTGAAGTCTTCGTCGTTCAGTCTTGTCATGACTACGTTACTCCTGCCCTCTAGCTTCTCACTTATTTTCATTAGAACCTTTTCTTTGAATTTTTCTGCACCCTCACTTTCTGGGCAACACTCCAGCATAATAACCTTTTCGCCTTCTTTAGGCTTCATTTCTTTCTTTTTTCCTTTTTCCTCGTCCATTTTATCTCACCCCTTTTTAGTTACGCGTATTTTGTAATGTCAATATGGAAAATCAAACATATAAATGTTTCCTTACATATTACATGATACGTGTTCTGCTAGAATGGGGGGTTGCGGGTGATATCTCCATTTTATCCAAGGCTACTTCGCCCGGCTACTTTGTGCTAACGCGCTTATATCGTAAATCTTGAGATTTTGGTAGACATCATGTCCCCAAAGCCACATCATCCACCTTGCGGGAGCCCTGCCCATAAAGCGCTTTGGTCTCCTTGCGATGTACATCTCTGATGTACATTTTTCGCGCAGCTTCAGAGGACATCATACAGCCGATGTTGCTTAGAGAACAAGCCTGAATGGAATCCAAAAGGAAAAAAAGGGAGATTGGCGCCTTCTGGAAAACGCTTTTGCCTTTCCAAACAAATAGAATCATCTATTTTGATAGGCATGCATAGAAGGGGCAAGTGTTAAACATTTTTTTTCATTTTTTCGTGCATTTTCTCTAATGTCCATCGGATGCTTGACTTTAACTCGCGCAGCCTGTCTGCTGTGAGATTTTCAATCACGATCTCTCGAATGGCATCACCGTCCAAAATTATCTCGTAAGAAAAAATCTTGTCGGGAGCCATCTCACCTTTACTTGCGGCTTGACTGTCTTTCTCCTGCATTTTTTTTAGAACACGCTCAACCAGAAACTGTTGAAAAGGCGGAGTCTTTACGTCAAATCTTTTACCCTCAGCAAATGTTACACGCATAGAATCTCTACTCATGTATAGATTCGCTAGAAGATCTCCTGTCACGGCTTTAAGAGGAAACACAGTTTGATATTCCACAACAGGCGGCAACGAAGGCATCTTAGCAGGTTTGAGCTCTTCAATCTCTGCTCTTTTAAATCCCTTTTCCAATAGAGTTTCATTAACAAACTCGAGAAGCATTTTGAAATTTTCCAAATCCACCATTGCTGCAGCTATCTTCTTCTCAAGCATCGACTTGAACTCGGCAAGCTTCTTTATCTTTTCATTTTCGTCCTTCTTTTCTTCTCTTGCCATAGGCTCTCTCCGAGCAGAAAATATCAACTATGTTCCTTAAGAAAGCTTGCGTTTCTCAACGCGACATCATTAATCATTGTTTCAGTAAGATGCACATACGAATCTTATGAATCTAAGGTGTGCATCCCCATATCAACCCATATGGACCAGCTATACAAGTGATGTCCAAGATGTCAACCCGACCAACATGAGATGCACGGGCTGCTCCTGGAAACCAGTTCCTATCTGGCACACCAGTCCCTATGCTAGCATAGGCGTTAGCCTGCATTACAACGTCGTAGATGTCAATTTTAACCAAGTGAGGTTTTTAGAAGCTTTGACTTGAAGGTTTTAGGTTCATTTGTTCGTGGTTCGTAGAGTGGTTTGGTCTCTACTCCATATGTTTTCTTTAAAAATTTCTCAAATTCATCAAATACGAGGCTGCCTGTTTCGTTCAGCTTTAGGTAGAGTGGCTTGCCTTGATATAGCCCACTTAAATCATACAGAGCTGTTCTCTTGGAGAGCTCAGGGTTCACTGTCAAAGTTTCCACTAATTGTTTTGAAGGTGGCTGCTGAAAAACCCAAGCGGTATAAGAGACATCTATTATATGATAAGATTTTCCTTCAGGAACGGCACGTTTCTTGTTGGAAACAATTCGTTTAAAGGTAGATGGGTGGATCGTTCGCGTTCCAATGAAATTATGGTATTCGTCATCTATCTTTACTATATCCTCGTAATCGGAAGTTTTCCAACCTCTGCGACGACAGGTTTCCTTGAAACGCTTCAAAAGATTCCAGACCTTAGGCATTTCTGAAAGTTTAGTCATACTAATCATCACTGAAAGATTCTTATAGAACTATTTTCTAGTTTTCTTCTTCTAGTTCTCAGCGTCTAATTTAAATTTATTTAACATAAACTTCGCAAAACCGTAGCTGCAACAGTGAAAGCCCAGAAAATTGTAGGAATGTTCCATGCTTTTTAAACAGTTTTCCGAAATGAATTCTTACCAGGCATTAATAGAATTGGAGGAATCCACCAAGTTTTTCTACATTTTACCGATGGCAAAGAATAAATTATGAAAAATGCAAAGACTACTTTTTCTTAAGAAGGCTCGATTTATGAAGACTAAGAATCAACTGGTTATTCTCGACGATTTAGACTGGGCAATACTAAAAATCCTACAAGAAAATGCCAGACAGACATATACGGAAATTGGGCGGCGCTTGAATTTGGCGCACTCTACTGTATATGACCGCATAAAGAGGATGGAGAGATATGGAGTAATCAGAAGATATTGCGTTATGATTGACCCCAAAAAAGCCGGAGTGAAACTGCTTACGGCAATTGTAACAGTTTTTACCAATCCGAAAGAAAGCGGAAAAGTTGCAGAACAACTGGCAAAGCAAGAACAGGTAGTAGAAGTCTTCATCTCGCTCTCTGAGGAATTACTAATAATTGCAAAAATAGTAGCTGAAGACCAAGAGAAATTACATTCTTTTCTTGCACAGTTCGTGGCCCCCCTGCAGGGCGTACTTCGCATTAGAACTTCCATTATCACACGGAAATATAAAGAAGAAACTTTTTCCTTCCAAAGCGGAAACTAACCAAGTGTTCGTTAACTTTTTGTCCAAATTTCCAAGATGTCTATTTGGTTCTCATTCGCCGTTTTCTTAACCAAGACGACGTAATAAAGACGACAGTGATGAGCATAACGTTTAGGCTTATCCATGTGGGCAGTAGAGGCGACTTTACGGAAACTGTAGAGCCTCCTATAATAATCTCTTCGTAGCAAGCGATGGCAGTATGAGACATGTTCATCCTTACTGAAATTGATTCATCACCCGCATCCTGCGGAAATCCGTCAACCTCCCAATGGAGAAACTTATAGTCTACAACTGAAGGTGCGGCAAGAGGCACATTTGTAGATTCGTCATACCAACCTTCGCCTGGAATTGCTGCAATCCCTAATGGATGAGTCTCAACCGTCAAATAGTATTGGGTCTCGTAGTTTGCAGTTACAGTTTTAGCCTTATCCATTAACACTGTTGTCGAGGAAGAAGTGGGATCAGTTATTTCAGACATGTTGGCTGTTGTCCAGCCGAAGAACTTGTAACGGGATGAACCGGGCACAATGTCGATAAGTTCATCTGTAGAAATCGGTGCGTATGCCCCAGCATCATACCATCCTTCGCCAGAAGGAGTGGTGGCACCGCTGGGATTTGTTGTTATTGTCAAGTAGTATTGTAGGACGTAGTGAGCAGTTGCTGTGTGATTATCATCCATTTGCACAACGATGGGGTTTCCCTGAATTGTGTTGTTGTCAACATCCCAATAGCTGAGCCTGTATTGGACACCTGTTGAGACTTGAACAAATTCTGGCGCTGCCAAACTGACACTGGTACTTTCATCATACCAGTCTTCACCCTGAATCGTTGTGATGTTATCTGGATCTGTCTTCACTGTCAAATAGTATCTGCGAAGGCTAACGGTGATTATCTTTGATTCTGTATCCCATCTGCCTTCGCTGTCCGTTATGTTTAAGGTTACTGTAAAGCTTCCATTCGCAGTGTAACGGTGTGTTGTTATTGGGTCGCTTTCTATAACGACGGGGGGTCCGTCTCCGAAATTCCAAGTGTAACTGATTAAAACCCCGCCGTCAGGGGTCGAGTCTGAAGCGTCAAAGGTGACATTTTCGTATGTGTAGGGATAAAACGGCGACCACCAGAAGTCAGCGATAGGCAAAGCTTCAACCGTAATCGGTTCGGATTCTGTGTCCCATTTTCCCTCGCTGTCTGTCACGTTCAGAGTGACTGTGTAGTTTCCAAACGTGGAATACGTGTGGTTTATGATGGAGGAGGTCACGGTCGTGATGTTTCCGTCTCCAAAATTCCACTCGTAGCTGATAATGACCCCTCCATCAGGTGTTGAAGCTGATGCGTCGAAGGTTACTACCTCATGCTCCAATGGGTCAGATGGCGAAAAACTGAAAGCGGCGACGGGATGCTGTCTGACACTTATGATTGCTGTGGAGTTGTCTGTAAGACCGTCATTATCCGTGACAACCAGTATTACTGTGTAGTTTCCAAAGGCAGTGTAAGTGTGATTTGTTATTGGGTCGCTTTCTATAACGACGGGGGGTCCGTCTCCGAAATTCCAGCTATAACTAACGATATAGCCGTCTGGATCGTAGCTTTCGGAAGCATTGAAAGTTACTATTTCATCTGTGTTCGGATAGGCTGGGTCATAAAAGAACTTGGCTATTGGATGTTGAGGTGCTGGCGGTCCAGCTTGGAACAAAACTGTGGAATCTTTGGAAATGGAGTTGTGAGTTATGTCGCCGGTACTTGTAGGTGGAGTATTAACTTTACTTCCGTAGGCGTCAAAATGCATCCTAATGCCTGTTGTATTTGAAAATGTTGCAGAAACTACGACTTCCTTGTACCCTTTACGGGGTACAGTTCCAACATTGACATAGGTATCGTTAAACCATGTAGGATAAACATCACCTGGCGGCCAAGTCCAAAGGTTGTATGGAGTTGGGGTGCCATATTGGAATGCTGATTTCGGTATAGAGGTACTATTCACAACAAGATTTTCAAGGTTGTCGTAGCCGATGTCATTTAGGGCAATAATGAGGTGTGTGTCGTATGATCTTTTTGCAGCGCTTGTGTTGTTGATTCTCACGGTGAAAGTTTGGGATATTCCAGTTAGGTTTAACAGCCAACATTCGCTTAACCATGGATCTGAATCGGGGCCGACGTATATGCCATCTGGAAGAGAAACCTTGAGGATGGCTGCGGGGTCGGCTTTTGCGGGATTTAGGAGACAGAGGGAGAAAAGCATTAGAATTATAAGACCTAAAACACTCAAGCGTAATGACTTGACTGCGTACGTGCACATTGTTTCTCCTTCTCCCTCAACTGTTATTTACTAGCTTTAGAAACCATTTAAAGCTTATGGAACTAATTTCTATAAGCGCACACGGACCTGCACGAAGGACTTTTTAAAAAAATCTTTGGGGCTTCAATCTTTACTGTGAGTTTCCGGTTAGGTTGAGGGTCAATTTTCCTCGCTTTGAATGTATATGGAGTAGGATGCTAACAGTTAAGTTAACATTTTTAATTACCGTAACAATATCTAATTGGTGACAACGTGGCGAAAATCGAACGTCAGTTCCTGAAAGAAAAGGAAGCAAAGAAGTTACTCTCAGAATTCTTCGAAAGAGCTAAAATCCACACTCAACAGTTACCAGTGCTGAAGCCACCTATCGAACTTGCTAAAACTAATAATGAAGAAATATTTCTATTTAATAGAAAGCCAATTTTCGTAAAGTCAGACAACGCCCTCTTTCCTACACTTGTATCTCACGAACTTTTATCAAAGCTGCCGAAAGCTACGGTAAACATGGGAGCAGTCCCATACGTCTGTAACGGAGCAGATATTATGGCTCCAGGCATTGTCAATTTTGAAGGAACTTTCAATAAAGAAGACATTGTCGTAATCTCTGACGAACGCCACCAAAAACCCATAGCTATTGCCATAGCACTTTACAGCACAGAAAAGGCAAAGAAACTTGAGCATGGAAAAATTCTAAAAAACATCCATTACATTGGAGACGAATTGTGGAACACAGTGAAACAACTAGATTCTGCAAGATAAAGCAAAAGTTCTGTGGAGAAGCCACACAATTGGGCAAATGCTAAATCTACAACACCCAATCAACCTTAATATATTTACGAAAATCTAAGGACCTCGCCTAAAACGACTTGAAAAACGGAGTTTTGCATTTACTTCGCAGATTTTCCCGAAAGTGTCAAAGTCTCCACACATGCGCAAGAGGTCTAATTAGAAATGCTCTCTCGGTATTCCTTCTTGTTGTGATGCTAATTGTGCCTGGATAGGGGGCTTCTCTTGTGATTTCAATCTCTCTTCTAGTTCCTTTATTCTGTTTCGAAGCTGACCATTTGTTTCTCTCTTCGCTCTAACCTTATCCAGCAAGTCCTGAACTTCCAGCTTTGCTTCGAGGATTTTTACTCTCTCGATCAGACTTCTTTCTTCTTCTTCCAATGATTTCAATTGCTCTTTAAGTTCGTATGCAAGCCTTTGCTGTTCCTCAAATTCCTGGCTCATGATAGTTCCACTAAGAGTTTAATCAGAAGAAACTAGACATAAGTGACTTATGAACGGGTAATTAATATTGATACACACGTTTCCTCGGAAGACACAAAATGCGTGCGCGCGCATCATGTGGGGGTGTCCATTAGCCTCCATGTGAGACCGGAATCAAAACCAAACTGTCACCATCCTCAATTCTAGTGTCAAGCCCAGCAAGTAGACCAATCTCTTTCTTATTAAGCAAAATAATCACATTTGGTCGAGGATCGTTGAGTTCAGGGTCAATCAAAACTTGTCTAAACTTGGATGGAAAAAAGTCTGCTAGTTCAGAAATCACATCTTTGACGGCTACAAAGCTATCAAATTCCAGTGAAACATTCCTTTTTTTAGCTATTTCTTGCAGAGTGCCTAGAAAATTTACTTCTATTCTAATCGTCAACCTTCTCATTCCAGACTAATCTTTTTCGTCAATAAAAAGTTGGACAATATCAGATGCAATCTGCACAATATCATCAACATGCTTGATTGTCGTGGGAAGCTGTAAATCAGACGTTCGAGAAAGCTTTTGTATTGTCCGCTCAATTTCAATCAGACATTTAAGTACAGGTTCGTCAGTTGATTGCTGTTGGGTATAAAACGCTTGGTATACGATTGATTCTATGAAGGCAGGGTCGCCTAAGCTGTAGTATATTGCTGCCTGCGCTTTTCTCATTGCTTCGAGTATTAGGCTGTGTGCAATAGAAGGCGTTTTCTGAGCTGCTAGAAGTTCTGCTTTTGCTTCTCTAAGGTAACGGAGAGCCCATCCTTTTCTATAATCACCTGCTGTAGTCATTTAGCTTTGAACTCCTACTGTTTGTCCTCTTCAAGGCTTTCTTCCATTTCACTTTCTTCTGCGCGCGCGCGCATTTTGGCAATTGAGATCAACCTGGTAATATATCCAGCTATCCTGTTTCTCAGCTTAATTGAAGAGATCTGAGTTAGAGATTCTACTACTTTTTTGTTGCTTTGAAAGTCGGTACTGAATTTGTCCGGGTATCGCCCTACTAATTCGCGGGCAGCTTTTTTCACGTGCTCTTGCCGCACTTTGCCCAAAGTTTCTGTTCATCCCCTGTGTTTTTGACTCTTGTAACTGTTCCTTCTTTGGTTCTCTTAATGATTACGGCTTCCATAAAAGCAATTTGGTTATGTCGGTTCTATCTCGAAAAAGGTCACAAAGTTCTGAAAAATCCGTTTAGCCACTTCCGCTTCCTGTTTGCCTTTTATTTTTGCTATTGCATTTACTACCAGCGGTATAAATGAAGGTGTGGTCATCTTTCCTTTAAAAGGCGGCCTAAAGAATCTGACAGGACCATCTGTTTCAGTTAACAGATTTTCGAGGGGAATTCGACGAATAACGCCTTGTATGAGGGTCGAATAAAGTGTTGCAGGACCTTCTGTAATATAATATCCGCGGTCTACAATTTCAGGCAGCAATTTCACTGGATTGCTGAACCAGTGTAACAATACTTTCTTGATGTTGTAAGAGGAGAGTATATTCATGATTTCTGATGTTTTTCCTCTTGAATGAATTACTGCAGGTAAGGAAAGCTTTTCGCTAAGCTGCAACATCTCACAAAACACTTCATACTGCCTGCTCATGAGTTCCTTCTTTTCTCCCTTCAAATACTTGTAATCTAGCCCTATCTCACCAATTGCGACCATTCTTTCATACTTTCTATAGTTAAGGATCAAGTCTACTATACATTCTAATTCATCAGGCAATAACTCCTTGACATTCCACGGGTGTATTCCCAAAGCAGCATACACAAGCGTGGGATATTTTTCTACGAGTTTGATGCTCTGAAGACTTGTTTGAAAGTTCACCGAGTTAGATACCAAAGCAACAACGTTTGAACTTTCAGCGTCTTCTACTACTTCATCGACCTGTGCTTCGTATTCCGGGTCTGACAAGTGTAGATGGGCATCCACGAATCTCATGACTTTTCAATGTTTATTGTTAGCTTTTAGGCATTGCTATAGACGGATAGAAAGAATTTTGTCTGAGAAGAAAGGATAAGGGTTAAATACTGGCTTAAACAGAAAAAGAGACCACGGAGATGGTTAAATGGCTGATTTAGAGTTGTCTATTGCACCCATGCACCGAATAATCAAAAAAGCCAAAGCCGACAGAGTGAGTGAAAGTGCTGCACAAGCGTTAGCAGTTGCCCTTGAAGACATTGGAATCAAAATCGCCAAAGAGGCCATAGAATATGCGATGCACGCAGGGCGAAAAACTGTGAAGTCAGAAGACATCGAGATTGCAACACGCAAAGTAGTAGGAAAATAGCTCCTCCCTCTCCCTTTTTTATTTCCAGGACATTAGAAAAGTTATTTATGTATTAAAAAGAAATCATGATAACACGATTGGGGAAAAACATTGCGTTCAGATTATATCTTATACATTATCGGTGCGATACTCTTTATGATGGCTAGTTATGCTCTATTCAATGTAGAGTCTTTAGAAGCTCCTATGGGCGGAAGATTGCTTTTTGGCGCAATTGTTTTTGTGTTAGCTCTTTTTGGGGTTACAGCTTTCATTTTTGGTTACAGCGCACGACCTAAGAAGCACAAATTGCCTTTCATCACTCCTTCTCCAACAGTTGAGTCCATTACAAAGTTAACACGGGTGAAAGGAATAGGCGAGAAAAGAGCTGAGCAACTGAAAGCGCTAGGAATTTCCACGGTTGCAGATTTGTCGGCAGCCTCTGCTGAAGAGTTGGCGGAACAACTCCAGATTTCATCCAAAATCACTAATCGATGGGTCAAAAACGCTAGGAATCTGCTGTTGGAAAAATAGTTTGATAAAATATCTATCTTGATTTTGCGCCTCTCTCAGATAATTGACGACTTGCTGTTCCACTCTTCCACATTTCCGAGTAGAATTTAGAATTGTTCATTAAAATTCTGGGATCTTGTGAAGAAGCATTCCTTCAACCGTGACAGGGTTCATAGTTAAAGCTAAGTTATATGCAGTGTTGAGTTTCGATGTTCGTTCGGCGTAGATTTCTAATAGAATGTCGTTTTTCTTTACCTTGTACCCTCTCTTCCAGCGCAGCGCTACCCCAGCCCCTTTTTCTCGGGGCGCCCCAGCCGCTCTGGCTATAGTGGTTATTGCGGTGTTGCTGACGTTTGTCACGAACCCATCACAAGGTGCTTTAAGTACCACGGTGTGGTGTCCAATGACAATGTCCTCAGGTCGAAGTCTTGGGTTACCTCCTTGAATCTCAATAATTTCTCGCATTTTTTTCAAAGCTTTTCCAGAAGCAAGAATTTCTTTAGCCAAATCCTTGCCTTGGCCAGGTTGAGCTTTGAACCCCATTTCTAGAAGCATACCTGCCAATGCTGTAGATTTTTCAACTATGCTTGCAGGTCCTTTTCCTTGCAACGCAATTAGTGCTTCTCGTGCTTCTAACGCCGGGCCTATCATGTGTCCGACGGGTTGTCCTCCATAAGTGATGCCACACTGAAGATGCATGTTAAAGCGTTCGCTTAGTTCGACAAAGCTTTTAGCAAGTTTTCGTGCTTCCTCCACTGTAGTAACTTTTGCTTCTGCTCCCACAGGAATGTCAACTACCACATGGTCTGCCCCAACTGAGAGTTTTTTGGAGATAATACTTGCCAACATTTGTCCAAGAGGGTCGATGTTTAACGCATGTTCAACGCGAATTAGCAAGTCATCAGCTGGTGCGATGCCAAGTTTTCCACCCCAAACAATTGCTCCAGTTGTCTTCGACGCGATTTCCTTCAGTTCAGTGGCGTCGAATTCAACATCGGCAAGTACTTCCATTGTATCAGCAGTTCCTGAGGCACTGGTTATGGCGCGACTGCTAGTTTTTGGAATAAGCAATCCAGCTGCTGCTACAATAGGAACAATTAATAATGTAACTTTGTTGCCTGGCACGCCTCCTATGCTGTGCTTGTCATAGCATGAACGGTCGAAGTCAATCACACTCCCTGTGTCAACCATGGCGCGGGTCAAGTATTCAATTTCGTTCATTGTTAAGCCATGAAACTCTTCGGCTAATACAAAAGCTGCAATCTGCACTTCGTCAAGTCTGTAATTGACTAGGTCGTGCATTATAGTATAATATTCTTCTTTGTTGAGAGGTTCGCCACCTATCTTCTTGTGAATAAACTTTATTGACTCTGGTGGTTCCGCTACAGAAACAGATATTCCCGCGCCATCTTTAACTTTGAACTCTTTATGAACATCTCTAAAAATCCCAATTTCTCCTTGTGTCAAATAAGATTTCGTTGTGTCAACGAAAGCCACAGTTTTTCGTTTTCCATAAATAATTTTCACCCAATCGTGAGCTAGAGTTCCAATTTCTTGGGCATCTTTTTCGTGAAGCAAGACCATCTGTTTGCCAATTTCCAAATCAATTATTTTTGCTTTAAGCTTCACTATCGCTTCCTCACAGCACGCTATTCAAATGAAATTTAGATAAGTGTTATGTATTTACCCCCACTTTTGGGGTGCCTTATCTCTTTTAAGTCTTCGTTAAGGCATTTTGTGCACTTCCTTCTAGGAATTGATTAACTGTAATGCTTTAATGAAGTCTTTGTTATTGATGCTTCTCTATTTCATGTTAAAATGACTTTATGACTCTACATTTTCCAAAAGCTTTTAATGCTATAGGGCTGTGCATTCCACAAGGAGATATTCTTATGAAAATTGTTGAATCCAAAATCGAAAAGGCGGTTTTTGCTAGATTCTTTGAAAATGAGGATTTGCTTGAGACTATTGCTTTGGCAGCTAAGCATAGTAATGTTAACTCCGGCTTCTTTTTCCTTATAGGCACATTAAAAAAGGCAGTTTTGGGTTACTACAAAAAAGGGAAATATATACCGATTGAAAAGACTGGTCCCTTGGAAATAGTGTCGTGTACAGGAAACATTTCCGTCAAAGAAAAGGCTGAACTTGTTGTTCATGGGCATATAGTGATCAGTGACATCGATGCCAATGCTTTTGGTGGTCATGTTTTACCAGGATGTTTAGTTGATGCGACGGCAGAGCTTGTATTAATTGCGGCGGAAAGTGGATCCCTTACAAGGGAACTTGATCCACAGAGAAATCTCTACTTATGGGCCCTGTAGAAGTAGCTACGTTACTTAAAGCGCATTATACCGTCCAAAGTCATTATAAAACTTTTTCAATTTGGCGCTATTCCTCTAGGTCTAAAAAAGTGCTGTCTTCACCAAACTTTCCTTCAAACAAAACACAAATTTTGCGCTTAATAGCCTCATTTCCAACATACAAAAGATGGCTCTCACAGTTGTTTTTGCAATCAGACGCACCAAATTTCGGAATTAGAACCTTTGCCTTCATTTGGCTTCTGATAAATTGATTTATCTCACACTCAGAATTCGGGTTGCCTGAAACAGCAGCTATAGCCTCTATGCTAGCCTCTTTTTTGGAGAGTAAGAAATCGATGTGCCAATGTTTCTTTTTCAAAGTCTTAAGATGTCTTGCAAGCCTGTTTGGCAAACTAGTTGCACCTTTTCCGAGGGCAGAACCTGTGTAAACGTAGTATCCTGGCAAGAACGTTTCTGTGCCGAGTTTTCCTACATTTACTTTTAGTTCGTTTGATACAAGGATTATTAGCGTATAGGTTCCTTTCTTGGGTAGCTTTTTAAGGAAATATCGCTGTTCCTTGGCTGAGTTTTGAGCTGCCTCGGTAATTAGAAACCCACCGTCGTAGCTAAAAGGAATATTCCAACAAAGTTCAAGGCTACAAACACTACCAAAACAATTATGGCTCTACATTCTTTAGCTTTGTAGAGAGTATCTATTCCAAGATAATTAACGATAGGCGTGACAACAGAAATGAAAAATTTCATCCATAACAAGAAAACAAAAGCGGACTTCCAGTCTTTGGTTCGCACACCGCTAAAAAATCTGCTAGGACTAGTTAACTGTTTTATCAGTGTCTTCATCATTCCAAACATGCATTTATCACGAACCAACCGTTTAGAGCATGCACATATAAGCTTTGATACCTTGCATTTATTCTCTAAATCGTGTATGCTCATGCGGAAACATTTAAAACACTAAGAGGTAAATGAATAGAAAGTTGCGGGTAAAAAACTGATGAGTGTTCAAAAAGAAGATCCAATTAAGCTTCACAAGCAAGGCAACATTTTATACGAGACCGAGAAATACGAGGAAGCTACAGAAAAGTTCCTTCAATCTTCAGAACTTTACGAAAAGAAGGGCAATTTTTTCGACGCTTCAACCATGTTGTTCAAGGCTGGTGAATGCAGTTTCATGCTAAAGAACTATAAAACAGCTATTGAACGTTTCAACAAGTCTGCTGAAATTGCCTTTCAAAAAGGGTTCGACCGCTTCGGTGTCAGTGCCCTAGAATACATTCTAGACTGCTACAAAGCATTGAAAAAAGAGAAAAGCAAAGAAGCCGCGGAGTTGCAGAAGAAGATAAAGGAAGTCAAAGACAAACTTGCATCGCAACTATTCTAAAAGGCCACTTTTTGAACTAGGAATGCTTATCTTCCCTTAATCATCTTTTCTTCGAAAGCGATTCACATGCCAACATTATTCCAAATCCTAGCAGAGCTTTGCGAAAAACTAGAGTCAACAACAAAACGCAAGGCTATGGGCAACTGGGTTGCCTCATTCATCCTACAACTCGAAACCGAGGAGATTGAACCTGCAATATCAATGCTTATGGGTAGAGTCTTTCCAAAATGCGATCAACGTGTTTTAGAAATCAGTTGGATGACCATTAGCACAATAATACGAAAAATAACCAATATTGACAACAACATGTTTTCTCAAGCCTTTAGTAAAACTGGCGATTTAGGCGACGCGACCAGAATCATATTCGAAGAAGGCAAAATTAGAAAACAAGCCATGCTTTTCCAAAAGCAACTGACAATACTTGAAGTGCAGCGTACTTTCGAAGCCATCGCAGAGGCAACAGGAACTGGCTCGAGAGAAAAGAAAGAAAGACTGCTTGAAACACTGCTAGGTTCAGCAACACCGCTCGAGGCTAAATACGTCGTGAAAGTTTTAATTGGCGAAATGCGGACTGGCTTCCACGAAGGCTTAATGGAGCTTACAATAGCACAAGCATTCAACATCCCGTTTGGCGTTGTTCAAACAGCAAGTATGCTTACAGGCGACATTGGCAAAGTTGCCACTATAGCAAAGTTCAAAGGAAAAGAAGGCTTGTTGAAACTAGAACTCGAAATTTTCAGACCAGTAAAACCTATGTTGGCCCAGACAGCTGCAACGGTTGCTGAAGCTTTAGAGGAGCATGACGGACAGACAGCGTTAGAATACAAGTTGGATGGAGCCCGTATTCAAATCCACAAGTCAGGAAACGCTGTGAAAATTTTCAGTCGGCGATTGACAGACGTAACAGAAAGCCTCCCCGAAATTGTTGAACTTATCCAAAGTGAAGTTAAGGCAAACGAAGCTATCCTAGAAGGCGAGGTCATCGCTGTTGGCAAGAATGGAAGTCCTATGCCTTTTCAACATTTAATGAGGCGTTTCAGGCGAATCCGTGAAATTCAACTTACAGCTGAAAAAATTCCAGTTCAGCTTTACCTATTTGATGCACTATATATTAATGGTCAAAGCCTCATTAATGAAACCTACACACAGCGAAGAAAAAAACTAACCAACGTCATACGGACAATCCCTCTAGCGAAACAAATTGTCACTCAAAATATGAGAGTAGCTGAAAAATTTTTAGAAGAAGCCATAGAAGCTGGACACGAAGGTTTGATGGCGAAAAGAGTTGACAGCCTCTATACACCAGGAGTTCGTGGAAAAAGATGGTTTAAAATTAAAAAGGTTCTTGAGTTTCTAGACTTGGTTATAGTTGCGGCAGAGTATGGATATGGACGTAGGCATGGTTGGCTTTCAAACTACTATCTTGCTGCTCGAGACATGAAGAGTGGCGAATTGTTGATTGTAGGAAAGACTTTCAAAGGTTTAACTGACGCTGAAATCATCAGAATGACCCAACGACTAAAAGAGTTGACTGTCAAAGATGAAAGGTACAAAATTATTGTTGTGCCAAAAATTGTGGTAGAGGTTGCTTATAATGAAATTCAAAGAAGCCCAAAATACAAATGTGGCATGGCTCTTCGTTTTGCCAGAATTACTCGAATTCGCGATGACAAAAACCTTGAAGAGGCAGATACTATACAGAAAGTTAGAGAGATTTACGAGCAGCAATTTGAGAGAAAAAGTGGCATGTAGAAAGTGTAGAACCTGCATGCGCCAAAGCGTTTCATAGAAGAAGCAAGTACGCGTTGATCGTCTTCATGCATAAACTAAAAAAATTAATCTTCATCTCTATGGTTACAAGAGTGCCTTTAAGATTATTTGAGCCGTAGATTGCCCACGCCGCTACTGAATCAGCTAAACTTGTTATAGCTCATCGTGAACTGTTCTTAGGAACTGATTGTATCTCTTATCGATTTTTATTGATAGACGAGTATAAACCTTCCTCACTTCTTCGATTTCCATGTTCAAAAGTTGGTAACAAGGGCTGCTTTCGCCAAGTTTAATCAACTTTTTGAGTTCAGATTGCATTATTTATCACTGGAAAACGTAAATCTTAACGCAATTATTTATTTCTACATGCAGAATAAGGGCGCAAGAACCCATATACCCTACATATATTTTGGCAACACAACACTTATTAGCGAGAAACGCATTCCTCAATCGATTCATTGCCGAGAGATGTGGTTTTTTGAACATTAAAAAACTGAAACGCCGCGCATTTCATTTACGGCAACGTATCGATGCTCTGGAAGATAAACAGCAAAAACAACGACTTATCGAAGATTACGTAAAAATCATTTGGCAAATA